>DATCRE010000605.1:0-9988 GCA_036569145.1 Cyclobacteriaceae bacterium | reverse complement strand
CCGGTTGATTTTACAATAATTACCCAAAACCAAACTTAATATCCTTCATTCTGAGGATAAGGATCTCCTGCCGTTACATTGTTTATTTCATCCAATGGAATAGGTCTTAAAACATGAGTAGCTTTAATATTTGGTCCTGCTTCAACAGGATTCCATGCTGTTACTCTTGCTACAAGTGATTGCGTACGTACCAGGTCGAGCCAGCGAACTGACTCGCCATAAAATTCACGTGTGCGTTCATCTAAAATAAAATCAAGAGTCACATCAGAAGGGCCAATAGTCATAGCCGTTGATGCACTTGAATAGTCTATACCTGAAGGATAAGGATCTCCCACCATAGTAGCCGGTGTTGACGTACCAAATGCTCCACCGGGTGCATACGCTACTCCCGTTCTGAAGGCTGCACGTTGTCTCACTACATTGATCATGTCTGCTGCGTTTTGTAATTGATTAAGTTTGAACGCAGCTTCTGCTGCTATCAAATAAACTTCAGAAAAACGGGCAATAACCACTGGCCTTGTAGAAGGATCGTTCTGATTCACTCTGCTTGGATCGGCCAGTTTTTTCATATAGGGATAGACGTTAGGATTCTGCAGGCTTGGCGTCACGATGATTCCTTTGAAGGGTCTTGTTCCTGAATACTGTGGAGCACCAACAACTTCATAATCTGGAAACCAGACAGCAGTATCCAGACCGCAGGTTAGCGTACCACGTGTACCTGTTACACCAGCACCAGAGTAAACCCCAGTGAGTACACTTCCACCACCGCCACCGGGGCCGGCATTTTCTAACCAAACCGTCTGAAATGTTTTGCTGTATCTGGAGTCGTTAAGTCTGTCAGCAAATGCCTGATCGAGTAGATAACTTTTTCCTGCATTGGGTCCTGATGTAAGCTTAGGCATATTAGGTCTGATACGACCGAACGGCCTGCCGAACTGAACATCTCTGTTTAAGAGTGTGATGGTTGGTGATAATAGACCTGGTATCGGATTTCCATCGCCATCTGAAATAATTTTACCATTTGCATCTACAATATAATCTGGCTTACCTGTATCTGTTCTCACACTCGGAGATACAACAGGTTTTGTGAGTACCCCTGAAGCACCTTTCACGTAATTCACGCCAACGTTCGACATGAAATTACCGAGTCCCATCCAGGGTGTAACATTGATGGCATTGCCACCTGCCTGCTGTCCGCCAGGTGTATAGTATCCGTACTTCGGATCATTGCTGTGGTCACTTACAAAAATGGTTTCTTTTCCATAATCGTTAGCAGGTTTGAATGCATCAGCATAGTCAGCCCACAAATCCAAACCATAAGTTGATTTATTATCGATCAGATCTTTGGCTGTATTATAAGCAAGCGTAAAATCATTACTGTCGTTGTTGAGCCAGCCTCTTGTTAAATATACTTTAGCCAACAACCATTTGGCTGCGCCTGCGGTAGCTGCTTTGCCTAAGAATGGTGCAGTAGGTGTATTGGGTAAATTAGAAATAGCATCAGTTAAGTCCTGTACGATCACATTATAAATATCAGCTACAGGAGCAGGTGAATCTGCTTGTGATGGCGTAGTGATAAAGGTTGTATGCAACGGAATGTTTCCGTAAACCTGTATCAAATAAAAGTACATGAATGCGCGTAAGAATTGCGCCTGACCGAGATAAGCTTTTAATGTAGCAGCATCTAATCCTGTTGTTGTTGGTCCCAGTTCAAGGATACCATTCAATGCATTGATGTCAGCATAAAAATTAAATCCTCCACTAAAGTCTCCACCTGTTATACCATTGTAACTGAATATACGATGATATCCATTCGAACCTCCACCTTCAAGATACTCATCAGTTCCAGCCATTTGCTGTATGGTGAAACCTTCTGTTCCCCAGGCACTGCGCAAATCATTATAGACACCTGCAATCCCACCAAGAAGTCCCGCAGGTGTAGTGAATACAGAGGGCACAATATTAGACTTTGGTTTTTCTGTCAATAGATCATTACAGCTATTGCTTATCAGCATGGTAGCGATTAATAATACACCGCTTGCTATTTTTTTATATTGTTTCATAATGTTCACAATGTTAGAATTTGAGATTTGCACCAAACATGAATTGCTTTGTGGACGGGTTGTTGGCGTTCACTGTAATCTGGCGACCTACTGTTCCGGCATTTGATGTACCGGTAGATTTCACTCCACCACCATAACCGTTTCCTTCAGGATCAGGACCATAACCTTCTTTAACAAATGGAGACCAGATCACAAATGGATTCACAGCAGAAACATATACTCGCAGTGAAGTGATACCTGCTTTATTCAAAATGCTTGTTGGTATATCATATCCTAAGTTGATAGTTCTACACTTGATGAATGAACCATCAACATAACCTAACGTTGAGCCATAGTTAGAAACTCCGGCAAACGCATCGGGCTGCGGAAATTTATTTGTTGGATTAGTAGGAGTCCAATAGTCTACTTTCAATTGATTTGATCTGCTTGAGTTGAAGAAATTATAGCCTGTATAATTTGCCCCACCTGGTTCGCTTGATACATAAGGTACTACTACTTTCATACCCATTCTCGCATAGATGCTTATCGACAAATCAAATCTTTTAAATGTGACTCTGTTGGTCATACCTGCATCAAACTTGGGTTGGAAGTTTCCAATGATTCTCCTGTCATCTGGCGTAATCTTTCCATCAGCAACGCCATAATTTGCATCACCGGGTTTTGCGCCTGTTGTGTTCCAATCAAGAACTTTTATTTGTCCAGGCTTTTGAACCGGGGAAGTTTGTGTGGTTAATCCCGGATCATCGGTCTGCCAGATACCAATCTTTTTGTAATCATAAATTACAGTGATAGGCTGACCTATAAACCAACCGTTACCTATGTCGTTGTTAGCAGTAGAAAGCTTAACAATCTCTTCTCTGTTAAAGAAATAATTAAAATCGGTTGACCATGTGAGACCATTATCAGCTTTAAGATTAACACTGCTGATGGTTAATTCTACACCATGATCTTTTGTTTTGCCAGCATTTTTAATTGTTGATGTCGCTCCATTACTGATTGGTAATGTAACGGGCAATAAAATGTTTGAAGTTTCCTGGTTATATACTTCAACAGCACCTGTAATTCTGTTTTGAAGTATTCCAAAATCCAATCCAATATTCCATTGTGCAGTGCTCTGCCACTTTAATGATTTATTAGGAAGTGTATTAACAGTATATCCAACTTGTTGTCCCGTTGTTCCTTGTCCAAAATTATAAGCTGATGTTCCTAATCCTCCAAGTGTTGAATACGGATTAATATTCTGAGAAGCTGTGACACCCCACCCTGCCCTTAATTTCAAATTAGAGATAGCAGAGATACCTGACATGAATTTTTCATTGGTGATATTCCATCCTGCAGCAAATGCCGGATAAGAAAAGTATTGATAACCGGGAGATAATACAGACGAACCATCTCTGCGCCATGTAGCTGTTGCACTAAAGCGACCTTCATAACTATACGTGAGTCGGGCCATATAAGAAGTTAAACCTCTTTCCCAGAAATAATTATCGTACTGGCCACCAACATTAACACTTGATGCCTGATACAAATTAGTATTCTGTATATAATCAAAAGGAACACCTATACCTGCAACATAATTGCTCTGTGCATGATTCTTTTGAAAAGAGTACAAGCCGGTAAAACCAACCTTATGTTTTTCGTTAAACGTCTTTTCGTACAGCAATAAGTTCTCAACGGTGTATTGCCAGTTCTCGGTATTTCTTACACTTGCTGTTGACGCTGATGCTGCAAGAGAATTGTTCACCCACGTGCCGGGTCCTGAATATGAATCACCTTTTTCCTGAGAGTAATCCAAACCAATGTTGGCTCTGTATTTTAGTCCTTTAACGATATTAACTTCTCCATAAAAACTGTTGAATGTTCTCAGTCTTCGTGTTCTGGAAAGGATAGCATCAGCCTTTGTTTTTAGTGTAAGCGGACTTATAGTTGATGCATCCACTGAGCCATTCAATGGAAATAAATTAACAGTACCATCAGCGTTATAAGGAGACGCTAGCGGCGTCAATCGCATGAGTCCTCCCGTTACACCGCTTCCTCCGGGAAGATTTTGATATGATACTGTATTAATAGTATTCAGTCCAACTTTTATCCGTTCACTCAGTTGATGATCCATCGTGCTTCTGATAGAGTAGCGGGTAAAATCCTGATTCGGAATTATACCTCCTTGCTTGAAGTAGTTAGCACCTAATGAGTATTTACTTTTATCACTTCCCCCTGACACCCCAATGTTATGATTGGTAATAGGAGCATCTCTATAAATTAATTTCTGCCAATCAGTCGATACACCTGCAGCAAGCGCTGTCTGTTCATCAGGAGTCAATCCATAGCCTGTAGAATTAGGCGTAGAAGGGTTGCTGTTACCTGCTGCCGCATCGGTTTTAAATTGAGCATATTCCTTTCCGTTGAACACACGCAACTCTCCCATAATTTTCGATACACCGTAATAAGCATCATAGGTGAATACCGCCTTTCCAGTTGCTCCTCTCTTTGTAGTGATGAGAATAACACCACCGGCACCGCGTGAACCATAGATGGCTGTGGCCGATGCATCTTTCAAAATCTCCATACTGGCAATGTCATTAGGACTGATATCATTCAGACTACCGTTATAAGGAATACCATCTACTACCAATAGTGGACCATCAACCTGATTTGCATTGTTGGCATCATCTGTAGCGCTGGTAGCAGTCGGGGTTTGAGTATTCTGAACCATCGTACGATTGCCTCGAATTCTTATTTGTGATGCTCCACCAGGAACTGCACTTGCCGTAACAATGTCAACACCGGCAGCGTGGCCTTTTAACTGATCAATAGCATTGTAAGATGCTGTCTGTTGAAGCACATCTGAATTTACTGAGAGTATAGCCCCGGTAATGTCTCTTTTTTGCTGGGTACCATATCCAACAACAACAATCTCACTTAATGTTTCAATGCTTGGCGTGAGTGTAACATCAACAACTGTTCTCCCATTAAGAGCAATCTCTTCAGTAACATACCCGATAAAAGAGATTGTCAGTATCGGATTTCCACTTGCCGATGGAACCTGGAGCGAATACTTTCCTTCCGCATCCGTAGAAGTTCCAGAAGTAGTTCCTTTGACAAGAATACTCACTCCCGGCATGGGCGATTTATTCTCATCCGTAATGGTTCCGGTAATAACATTTTGAGCCTGTGCCCCTACTGCCAATGCGAGCAGCAGCGTTGACAAGAAGAGTTTAAAAAAGGTCCGATGCCTTATCAAAACCCGATGTGTAAGTAGAATTGTTTTTCTCATAGTTGTGTTTGGTGTGGATTAATAATTCGATTACGCAATTGGTTGCTTTACTATATGGCTTTTTAAATCGTTTGAAATATGATTTAAAAGTAGAATATTAAAACATATTACGCAATCGGTTGCAAAATATTTGAGAATTTTTGTACTCTTGCTATGGATTTAGGCGGCGGCTAAATGCATTTTAGTAGCCAAAATGTGCGTTGATGGCCATAAATAGGTTATTTTTAAAATAAAATTTGGCTATACTATACGAAACAGCCTGACAATAAATATGCAATCGGTTACAAATATTTGAGTTATGAATAGAAATAAACCTGCACTTCTCCTGTTTTTAATGGTTTTAAGCTGTTTCATACTAACCGAAACACTGGCGCAACAGAAGCTCATTTCATCTGCTGAAACCGCTGGAAGCCTACTTCTTTCGGATGGGAAACAAAGCACACCTTTATATATGAGTGATGGCGACTATCCTGGTGTGGCCCGTGCTTTCAACAATCTTAAAAAAGATATTGGACTGGTTTCAGATCATGAGCCTGCGCTTTATACCGGCAATATTCCCGTGGCCAGCGCATTAATTATTGCAGGAACATTGAACAAAAGCTCTGTGATAGATGAGCTGGTCAAGAACAAAAAGATTGATGTATCAAGCATAAAAAGTAAATGGGAAGCCTTTTCAATTCAACTGGTTGAAAACCCATTTCCTAATGTTAAGCGCGCGCTGGTTATTACAGGAAGTGACAAACGCGGAACCATCTACGGCATTTATGAGCTCTCAAAACAAATTGGTGTTTCTCCATGGTATTGGTGGGCCGATGTTCCTCCTAAAAAAAGTAACAAACTATATTATAACGCTGCTACTATTTATACTGATAGTCCCGTTGTAAAGTACAGAGGCATTTTTCTCAATGATGAAGAACCTGCATTAGGCCGGTGGGCTGTTGAAAGGTATGGAGGTTTCAATCATGAATTTTATGAACGACTGTTTGATCTTATTCTCAGACTTAAAGGAAACTATCTCTGGCCTGCCATGTGGTGGGCAAGTTTCAATAGCGATGATCCGTTAAACCCTAAACTTGCTGATGAGTATGGCGTTGTTATGGGAACATCTCATCACGAGCCTATGATGCGCGCGCACGCTGAATGGAAAAAACGTAATGGTGGGGAATGGAATTATGAAACAAATGAAAACACTCTAAATCAATTCTGGACAGAAGGCATCCAGCGCATGAACAATTATGAAAGTATTGTAACACTTGCTATGCGTGGTGATGGTGACAAAGCCATGACTGCTGAAACCAACATTGCCCTACTGGAAAAAATTGTTAAAAATCAACGCGATATCATTCACACTGTAACGGGCAAAGACCCACAACAAGTACCACAACTCTGGGCTCTTTATAAGGAAGTACAAGATTATTATGATAAAGGTATGCGTGTTCCCGATGATGTTCTGTTATTACTATGCGATGATAATTGGGGCAACATTAGAAAATTACCCAATATAAACGATCCTCCACATAAAGGTGGTTATGGAATTTATTATCACTTTGATTATGTAGGCGATCCGCGAAATTATAAGTGGCTCAACACAAATTCACTACCCAGGGTATGGGAGCAAATGAATCTGGCTTACCAACATGGTGTTACGCAACTATGGTTAGTGAATGTTGGTGACTTAAAACCTGTAGAATTACCTACAGAGTTCTTTTTAGACTACGCCTGGAACCCCACAAAAATAAACGCTGATAATATTGATGTTTATACTAAAACGTGGGCTTCAGAACAATTTGGAGCAGAACATGCAAATGAAATTTCTGCATTACTTCGTCAGTATACAAAGTTCAACAGCAGAAGAAAACCCGAACTTCTGAATGGAGAAACATATAGCTTATCTAATTATAGAGAAGCTGAGACTATTGTTCATGATTACGAAAAGCTCTTAAAACAAGCCGAAAAAATTAACGACTTGTTAGCGAACAACTATCGTGATGCCTACTATGAGTTAGTGCTCCATCCTATAAAAGCCTGCGCTAATCTGAACAGAATGTATTTTACACAAGCCAGAAATAAACAATATGCAAAACAAGGAAGAGCATTAACTAATTCGCTTGCAGACAGCGTAAAACTTCTCTTCAAGAATGATTCAACGTATTCGCATTATTACAACAAAGAATTAGCCGGCGGTAAGTGGAATCACATGATGGATCAGACGCATATTAGTTATACATACTGGCAGCAGCCTGAAAAAGATGTTGTTCCACCAACTGAAAGAATATCGATGCCTGTCGCATCAGCTTTAGGTATTTCTCCTGAAGGCTCTGAAGAGTGGTGGCCATCAATTAAAACAAATTTGATGTTACCTGAATTTGATGTATTCAATAAGCAGCAATATTATATTGATATTTTTAATAGAGGAACAACGTCGTTTAGTGTTACAATCACTTCATCTGTGCCATGGATAAAACTAAGTTCATCCGCTATGAATATTCAAACCGAAAACAAGGTTATGGTATCTGTTGATTGGACCAAAGCTCCCAAAGGAATGAATGATGCTTCTGTCACAATTAAAGGCGCAGGCGAAAATGTTGATGTTAAAATCAGAATTAACAACACTGCTGTAAAAGCAAAAGGTTTTGTTGAAAGTAATAAAGTGATTTCAATGGAAGCCATACATTTTACAAAAGCCATTAACACTTCATCTGTTTCGTGGCAGCAACTGCCTGATTTAGGAAAAACACTTTCTTCAATGATTACAATTCCTGTAACAGCAGCATCACAACTACCTGACAAAAAAAGTCCTTGTCTTGAGTATGATGTTTTTACATTTACAGGTGGTGATATTTCGATATCCGGATACTTCTCTCCTACTATTGATTTCCATCAGCAAGGCGGATTGAAGTATGGAATTTCCATTGATGATGAAGCTCCACAAATTGTAAATCTTCACGCCGATAAAAGTGCAAATGCCTGGGGAAAATCGGTGAGCGATAACATTATCATTTGCAATTCGAAGCATACTATAATCAAGCCTGGCAAACATACCGTCAAGTTCTGGCGCGTTGATGCTGGCGTGGTACTGCAAAAATTAGTTATGGATCTCGGAGGATTAAAACCAAGTTATCTTGGTCCACCAGAAAGTTTTATACAACGATGAAATCAGGCATGCAATACACAATCAATAAATCAATATTATGTTCGGCGGCACTTTTGCTTCCGCTATTGGGCATAGCTCAAATTAATAGCAAAGGACTTCACGACTATTATCAGAATTTCTTTCCCATTGGAGTAGCGGTGTCACCCCGATCTTTAACAGGACAAGAAGCTAACCTGATTCTAAAACACTTTAACAGCGTAACACCGGAGAACGCTATGAAGATGGGTCCGATTCATCCACAAGAAGATCGTTACTTTTGGGATGACGCTGATGCCATTGTAAACTTTGCTCAAACTCACCATCTTAAAATTCGCGGACATAATCTATGCTGGCATGAGCAAACTCCATCCTGGATTTTCAAAGACAAGAATGGCAACACTGTAAGCAAAGACGAATTACTAAAAAGATTAAAAGATCACATCACACAAGTTGTGACACGATACAAAGGAAAAATCTACGCCTGGGATGTTGTTAACGAAGCTATCGCTGATGATAGTTTATCATTCCTGCGAGATACACCCTGGCTGAAAATATGTGGAGAAGAATTTATTGCAAAAGCTTTTGAATTCGCCCATGAAGCAGATCCAAACGCACGATTATTTTATAATGATTACAACACTGAACGTCCGGAGAAAAGAGAACGCGTTTATAAGCTTCTTAAAAAACTTGTTGATGCACATGTACCTATTCACGGTGTAGGTCTCCAGGGACATTGGTCAATTTATGAACCAACTGAAAATGAGTTGCGTACGGCCATCAGTAAATTTTCTTCCTTAGGTCTGGAAGTTCAGATTACCGAACTGGATGTTTCTATTTATCCGTGGGAGAAAAACATACGCGATAAAAAACCACAAGAGTCTGATGTCTTTACGCCTTCGCTTGAACAAAAACAAATTGATCTATACACAAAAGTGTTTCAAATTTTCAGAGAGAATAAAAAGATAATAACAGGCGTTACTTTCTGGAATATTTCAGACAAGCATAGCTGGCTGGATTTTTATCCGGTTAGAGGACGAAAGAATTATCCATTGTTATTCGATCAGAATCTTCAACCTAAAAAGGTGTATTGGGAGATTGTTAAATTTTGAGATGACAGACTTAAAAATGAATTCGGTATATTTTGATTTATTTTACGCTGAAAGTAAATAAGATCATGAGTGGATTTAAAGAAATTACGATATATGATATTGCTAAAGTACTTAACGTATCACCGGCTACAGTAAGTCGTGGCTTGAAGGATCATCCCAGTATAAGGCAAGACACCAAAAAGAAAATAGTTGATACTGCCCAAAAGATGGGATATCAACACAATACATTTGCCAGTAATCTCAGGAGAAAGAAGACCAACACTATAGGCATCATTGTTCCTCGTTTAAATAGTTATTTCATGTCGGCTGTAATTGCCGGTATGGAAAAAGTAGCGAATGAGGCGGGTTATAATCTTATCATAAGTCAATCACAAGAGTCTGTTAAGAAAGAGATTGCCAGTGTTAATAC
>DATCRE010000604.1:0-2564 GCA_036569145.1 Cyclobacteriaceae bacterium | reverse complement strand
GTCTATGGATGACAAGACTTCTGTTTGTCCGTTGAGCATTGATGAATTAAAAAATCTGATGGTGCAGGATAAAGAGTTGAGTTTTAAAATTCTCAAATTAGTTGGCCTGCGACTAATTAAGCTTGAACGTAAACTTGAATCGCTTGTATTCAAAGATGCACGAACACGTGTCATTGAATTTTTGAAAGATTCGGCATCGTGGAAAGGACAGAAGGTAGGCTTTGAAACCATGATACCCACCAGCCTTACGCATAAAGATATTGCTTCGCTTACTGGCACATCACGACAAACCGTAACAACAATCCTGAATGAGTTGAAGGAGATGAACCTTATTAACTTCGATCGGAAGAAGATACTCATTCGGGATTTGGAGAAGCTTAAATAAGTTTACTATACACAGAATGGTTCTATCGGTTTGTGATGGATGGTTTGTGAGGACACAAACCATGGATAGGGCTTACGGGCACATCACGACAAACCGTAACAACAATCTTGAATGAATTGAAGGAGATGAATCTTATTGGAAGAAGATACTTATTCGGGATTTGGAGAAGCTTAAATAAGTTATGTAATAGTGGTCTGTGAGGACATGAAACATGGATAGCAAAATAAAACGAGGGACTTCAATCAAAAGTCCCTCGTTTATTTATTCTTGAATTTAACGATTCAATAATCATTACTCTTGCCAGAATTTTACACCTTGTATTCTTGCTAATTCGGCCATGGCCAACGTTGCCTGATATTTGTATTGCAGTTGTGTCATAATAGCGCGCTGCACGTTGGTGGAAGCAAAGACGAGATCAAGATATGTTACTACTCCACGGTTAAATCTGATTTGTGTCAATCGAAGCGCTTCATTCGATGCTTTGATTTGTGTTTCAGTATTTTTTAGTTGCTCCTCACTGGCTTTTAAGTCGGCCATGGCCGACTGCCAGTCTTTTTGTAATGTGTTTGTGGTATTCGTTTTGGCAATCTCATTCAACTCAATTGATTTGCGAGCTACAACAGCATTTTTATGAAGTCGATATCCCTGGAAAATCGGTACAGTCAATGTAGCACCTGCCAGATAATTAAATCGCAATTCATTAAGATCTGGCTGATAACCATTTTTCATACCAGCACTTGCCTGAAATGTTAAGCTTGGAAGCTTGTTACTTTGTGCTAATCTTGAGTCCGCTTGTGCACCGTATAAGCGTTGATTGGCTGCCATCAGGTCAGGATTGTTTTCAATGTTTAATTCTCGTGAAGTAAGGCCTGTAAAATCAAACTCTGTTGCAGAAGGTGAATTTGCTTGTCCTGTTGTGAACGTCATAAGGGCTACCTGACGTTCAAATTGTCTTTCGAAATCAATCTTCTTGTTTTTCTCCTGGTCAATAGTATTCTGAATATTTATCAAATCGATCTGTAAGGCATCACCCTGATTTATTTTTCCTTCAATAATCTTTTGGTTGGTTTCGTAGAATGCAATAACAGTATCCTGTAGTTGGATAGCTTTTCTCAAATAGATCATCGAATAATAAATGCCCGTAACCTGGCTTGCTAATTGGAGTTTGGCTGCATCGGCAGTTTGTTTTGTGGTGAGCAGATCAGCTTTTGCTTTTTCAACTTGTGCTTTTGTTTTGCCGAAGTCCCAAATGAGTTGATTCAATCCTGCGTTTACATTGTAATTGTTGTTTGGTTGAAACTGAAGTTTTTTTGTTTCAGTAGCACTGATAGGAATAACGGTTTGTGAAACCGGATTCACATAGCTATATGTTCCCGTTCCATTCACCGTTGGAAGGTAGTTGCTTCTGGCGATGTCAACTTTTAACTCGGCAATTTCAGTTGTCTTATTTAGCTCCTGAATCTTTGGGTAGTAGCTGAATGATTGTAATATAAGTTTGTTCAATTCAGCGTTTACCTGTGCATAGCTCTGGTATGATGCTGCAATTAAAATGAGTATAAATATTTTTTTCATGATAATATTTTTAATGACTTTCTTCTGATACTTTCTTCATGGTTTCCTTATCCATCTTTTGTGTCTTCAGGAAAAAAACCATAGGCAATACAATTACAAAAAACAATCCTATCAATTTGAATCCGTCGAGATATGCAAGCAAGAAGCTTTGTTTACTTACCGTGAGATCAAGCAACTTATAACTTAGATCAGTCGCTATTGTAGGATCAATACCTTTGTTAATCTGTGAAGCACTATAAGAAGCAAGACGATCGGCTGTTAATGGATCAAATGTTTGAAGGTTGCTAACCAGATCAGTACGATGAACTACATAGCGATCATTAACATAAGTGTTCATCATAGCGATGCCAAATGCACCACCCAACTGGCGAATCATATTTGTAAGCGCTATGCCTGATGGCATCTCCTGGGGAGTAAGTCCTACAACGGCTTGATTAATTAAAGGCACCGTGAGACATGCTGTTCCTACACCACGAAAAATCTGTGGCATGATGAAGAAAGCAAGTCCTGCATTTGGATCAGCCAACGATGATGTGTACCCATGAAGTATAAATGATAAACAGCCTATGACAACATAATATAACGGCGGTGTTCCGCGTTGCAGAGT
>DATCRE010000603.1:0-2090 GCA_036569145.1 Cyclobacteriaceae bacterium | reverse complement strand
GTATTCGTGGTATGGTTATCAGAGGTTACAACGCTAAGCGCTCTGGCGACATTGCTTATGTTCTTCAACCGGGATGGATGGAGTGGGGCAAGGTGCAAGGCAGCACGCACGGTTCTCCTTATACTTATGACACTCATGTTCCGATGTTGTTCTATGGCTTTGGTGTGAAGCAGGGAACAACATCTGCATATCACCCTATCACTGACATTGCGCCAACGTTAGCTGTGCTGTTAAAGATAAAATATCCCAACGGATGCACAGGTCAACCCATCAGCGAATTGCTGAAGTAGTTGGCGTGTATTTTCAGGTTCAGATTTTATCAATCTTCTTTTGAATTAATTGCTTGTCAGATTCTGTTCTGGCAAGAGCAATAGCTTGCTTGAAATTCTGGATCGCATGCCTGTTATCAATATCCGTATAGAGTTCGCCAAGCAATGCAAAGTAATAGTGATTGTTGGTGAGATTTAGTTTCTCAGCTTCTTTAATGGCTTCTTCTTTGCCATTAGCTTTAGAAAGAGCATACGTTCTGTTGAGTGCTGCAATGGGTGAGTATTCAATCTGTAATAGCTTATTGTAGAGTTGTAAAATGCTTTCCCATTTTTCGGGTGTATCAGTTTTAATAGTATACCAATAAGCAATGTTGGCTTCGAGGTGGTACGTTGAAATTTTATTTCCCTGGGAGGCCTTGTGAAGAAAGTAAACACCCTTTGTAATTAATTCATGATTCCAGAGAGAATCATCCTGGTCTTCATAAAGAACAATTTCGCCGTTGTCGTTTTTGCGGGCATCAAAACGAGATGAATGAAAACACATTAAAGAAAGCAACGCATGCACATAAGGTTTATTGGTCTGCTCATTGTCCGCAAGCATATAAACTAACCTCATAGCTTCCAGGCACAAATCCTTACGTAATATTTCATTTTGGCTTTCTGAATAATAGCCTTCACTGAAGAGCAGGTACAATGTTGTTACAACGGTTTCAAGACGTTTATCGATTTCATCTTCCGCTGGAAATTCAATTTTTACTTTTTCAACACGTAATTTCTCTTTCGCTCTGAAGAGACGCTTGTTGATTGTTTCTTTCTTGGTAAGAAATGCAGTAGCAATTTCATCAATTCCAAAACCACAAAGTATGCGGAGTGACAAACCAATCTGTGCCTCCGTTGAAATAGCAGGATGACAAAGTGCGAAGAGCATTTGCAATTGACTGTCCATAATATTCTGATCAGACAAATCAATTTCCATTTCAAGTAATGTTGAGTCTTTTACCTGCCGGGCAATTTTGTCAGTAAAAACAGTATGGCGGCTAAAATGATTTTTGGCTTTATTTTTTGCAACGGCATAAAGCCACGCCGTGGGGTTAGCAGGAATTCCTTTATACGTCCATGTTTCAAACGCCGCTAAAAAAGTATCACTTGCAATGTCTTCAGCAGTTTCCAAGTGATCAATACCAAACAGTTTGCAGAGCACAGAAGTTATCTTCCTGTATTCAGTTCTGAAGAGATGAGGTAACAAATCTGGTTGCTCCATACGTAAAGAAGCCTCTGTAAAAAAAATTACAGAGGCTTTTAAGAGTTCTAATGAACGCCGTCGTTCTTCGCGATTTTTCTTACTTCTACACTGTTGCCGTCGCCTTGCAATACAGGGCAACCTTTAGCAAACTCCACAGCTTCGTCAACTGAATTAGCTTTAACAATGACATATCCGCCAATGGTTTCTTTAATGTCACCAAAAGGACCGTTCGTAACAACATTGTTGTGCCATACAACTTTGCTATCAGCGAAGGGTAAACCATTACCACCGCTAAATTTGTTTTGAGCGGCGATGCCACCGATCCAGTCCATGGTTTGTTTCATCCAAATCTGGATTTGTTCTGGTGAGGCCACTTTAAGGCCATCTTCGTGTCTGAAAATTAAAATGAATTCGTCCATTTCTTTCGATTTTAATTGTTAATGAATATATGAATTACACTTCAATAACAAATGAGGTTTTAGAAATTGGACAGAGACTTTAAAATTAATTGTATAGTTCCAAGTTCAAAGTTCCAGGTTAACCCAACTTGGAACTTTGAACTTGGAACAGATGAGACT
>DATCRE010000602.1:0-13338 GCA_036569145.1 Cyclobacteriaceae bacterium | reverse complement strand
AAGTAATAAAAGCTGCTTCCGGCATTGCTTACTTGTTGATCTTGTCGTCGGTAATCATAGGCTGTAAAGGTGATCTGGTAACTGCCTTCGGGAAGTGCTTTTGTTTTCTCATACTGATCTTTGCTGTAGCCTACGAAGTCGATGTTACGACTGTCGACATAAGGGGCAAGTTCAGCACCTGCTATAATGGTAGGCACTCCGGGATCGAGACTGATGGGTGCTGGATTGAAGAATCGTGAAGTACGCATGATCACTTTACCGTTGAGCTCTACGCTCATCACAAGACGAAGCTGGTAGACGGGGCGTGATAGATCGCGCAGGTTCAGGATGACGCGAAGTTTTTCATTGCCATCGGTAGCGTAGTCAGATAGATAAACCGAATAGGGAGGCATGATCTGTACGGTGGATTGTACAGCGTAGTTCTGCGCGTTGGACGTTACGATGCAGAACAACAATACAAAGGCAAGGTATAGGTTAGAAAATCTCATGGTTAAAAAAATCGCGTAACGTTCTAAAAAATTATTTGTTGATCACCATGCGTATATCCCTTGCATCCTGTGGCGTAATGACGCGCAACAGGTAAACCCCGGAAGCTACATTATCCAACGTTATTGTCTGGGTTACTTCTTCTACGTTATCCCAGGTATTGCGATAGTGTGTACCGCCTACTATATCGTAAACTATCATGGTGAGGTTATGCTTGTAATTAAGCTTAACCGTTACAGCAAATTGTCCTGCGTTTGGGTTGGGAGTTAGATCAACTGAGCTGATAGCTTTATAGTCCGGCAATTTAGTTTTGGATGACTCAGGATCATACGCTTTGATCGTCAGGTTACGCGTAACCGTGTAATCACATCCACCGAAATAACCTTTCATTCCCTGGCTATAGATTCCTTCATTTTCAAACTTAATCTTCGGTTGCCAGGTATTGTTATCCAATATAATAGCATGAGCATCAAATATCCATTCAATTGAATCTGGCTTGGGTACACTGATCTCGGTTATTACCAATGTATCAAGGGCGCTCTCTGTGGTGGCTACAATAAAATCAGGTTCTGGCTTGTCATTACGTTGTATGATTGTTGCACTTGATGTTGTAAAGCAATCATTCATATCTTTTACACGAATAGCATAGCTGCCAACACTTACAGTGTTAAAGACTTCATTAGCCTGATATATATTACCGTCATCAATGGAATAAAAATACGGTGCTGTACCTCCTGTGGAGTGTATGGTTATCACGCCGTTGGTCATTCCATAACATACCGGTACAGTAGCTACCGAAATTTTCAATGCCTGTGCAGGTTGAGACACACCTATAGTCTGATCCATTTTACAACCTGCGTTATCCGTAACGGTAACACTATAGTTACCTGATGTTAGATTAGTCAGTTCTGATGTCCCTGAAGATTGTCCGGCCCACGCAAATGTAAAAGGTGATACACCACCAGAAATTGATAATGTTATTTTACCATCGCTGCCATTAAAACATTTCACGTCACTAACACTAGCATTTATTTGAATAACAGGATTCAGACTCAGAATTTCAAAATCAGCACTGTTCGTACAATTATTCTTATCCGTAAGCTTAATCGTATGTGTGCCAGCACCCAGTGCAGTAAATTTTCCAAGCGATTGATTTATGCCTGCATCTACGTTATAGTTATATGGACTGATACCCCCTGATCCCGTTACCTGTAATTCTCCTGTCTGATCACCAAAGCAGGCAACATCCTTTTTGCTGACAAGGCTAAGAGAAAGTTTATCCATTGACTCTGTAAAGTTTATTACCTGCGATTTAGTGCAGCCACGTCCGTCTTTTACATATAGAGTATGGTTACCTGCATTAATGCTTTCTAGTTTTTCTATTGATTGATAAGGATTAGTGTCAATAGCATACGTATATCCCGAAAACGATCCCCCGTTTCCACCCGAAGGAGTTAAGGTTATATAGCCGTTCGAACCACCAAAGCAGGATATATTCACACCGTTGTAATCAGATTTAGTAAAGGTGAAATTGAGTGCGCTTGCCGGCGTCGTGATCGGTAATGCACTGCCATATTGAGTTATACAGTTATTACCGTCTACTGCACGCACGGTATAGGAACCTGCACCTAATGGTGTTGAAGCATTAAACGTTGTGAACGATGATCCACCCAGTGAATATTGATACACGGCAGTACCTGTTCCACCTTGCGCATTCATTGTTATATATCCTTTTTCGCCGAAGCACTTTATGTCCTGAACAGCGGCGCTTGTAATAGTAAGTTTTGATGGTTCAGTTATAGTAACCTGATCAGAGACTGCTGGACAATTCCGGGTATCCTTAACTCTCACCCGAAAGATTCCCTGTGAGCGGCCGGAGACAGAACTTGCCGTTGAAGAAAGTGTACTCCAGGATGAACCGATCGATTGTTCCCATGTATAGGAATAATTTGGTCCCGTACCACCTGATACAGATGATATCACCTTGCCATCCGTTAAACCAAAGCAACTAATATCCTGTTTAGTCAAACCAATAGTTATAGGGCTTGGTTGCGTAACGGTAATGGCCGATGGATAAGCATATTTATCCGTACAACCTGGAATGTTGCGCATCACACTCAGCCTGTAATCAGCTCCGCGCAGGCCGGCAATATCAGAGGCCGTGCTGGTTGTATAGGTTGTGTTGTCGCTCCGCGTAAGTGTATAATTGTACTTGCCAGTCATATCCAGGTTGACAAGTGTAACTTTTCCATCACTGCCATCATTACAACTCACATTCGTTACCTGAAAATTGCCAGCGTCTATTGCTAATGTTGGCGGTGCTGTTAATGTTACAGGAGAAGAAAAACCGGGACAGGCTGTACGTTGCGCATCCAGAATTTCAACCACATAACTACCCGCTATACGGTTTGAAACATTCCAGCTTACAATACTTGTGTTTTCTACTTTAACAAGCGTGGTGCCGCTTTGTTTGAGATAGTAATTATAGGTTCCAGGTCCATCACTGATAGTCGTTACTATCACACCATCCGCAGGACTGTTACAGGTAAGCGTACTACCCACAACACCTGCTTTGATACTCTTAGGTTCTGCTATGCTGATCTGTTCTGTTGTATTCGCATTTACCTGCGAACACCCATCGGTTACACTAGCTGTATATGTGTCAGCCTTTAGTCCGGAAAATATACCTGTTGTATTAGACGCATTATTGGTAAGTGAATAGGTGTAGGGTGCAACTCCACCACTATAGGTAATTTTGACTACACCATCGGCATAGCCGTTGCAAGTAGCGTCCTGTTTTGGTTCAGCATCTTTAATACTTAGAACAGCTATGATTGGTATCGTTACATTTTCGGTACTTGAACAAACGCCATACGTGCCTCCATAATTACTGATCCAAAGTGTATAGTCACCACCGGGCACGGGTGTGATCTCAGCAGAAGAGCCCGTAATATCACCAGATTTTATACCGTTCAAACATCCAACAACAGGTGTACAAGGCTGATTGTTATCGTGACCGGGGCGTATCGTGTATTGATATTTGCCAGAGCCTTTTATTCCACTAACTTTTATAGAACCGGTTGTCGCGTTCGGGCATGATTGTACCTCTTCTACCAAACCAAGAACAGGAGCACGTGGACTCAATGAAATGCTTATACTGCCTTGATTTGATGAACTAATACCATGCGCTACAGTCGTTACCCGTAACTGGATATAAGAATTACTGGTAAGGTTGGCTATTTTGGAAAGCGATAACAAATCAAGTGTAAGTGTTCCATTATCAGTCTTGCCATACGTACTTGTTAATGCTGTCCATTTGGTTTGAGTTCCCCATGATCCGGGAGAAACATAACAACATGGAGGTGGGGTTGTACCAGGGGCTGCCAACATTGGTGAAGCAGCACCAGAAGATTTTTGAGCGTGTGAAGCCGGCTGAGGGCCGGTACCTCCGCTACAAATCGCATCATTCCCACAGTAATCTGGATTCGGAATCCAATACTGTTCCTGTTCGCCACCAATGTTATATTCCCATACATATTCCAGAATGCTGTTATAGCTTGAATTCATTGCCGTTGCCACGGCTACTTTAATTGTATTGTTGGCACACATATTTCCACTCTTGTAAACATTCTCTGTGCCAGTAGTACCGTACGTTACACCCGAAACAACCGGGGCCGTTGGCTTGTATCGGAAAGCATACGTGATCTGATTACTGCAATAGTTAATCGTCACGGTATTCTCCAAACCAGGTTCATAATCCGCTAACTTGAAGGTCCTGTCTCCATTGCTTTGGTCGCAATGCCAGTTGTCTTCACAACCACATCCATGATTGTAATCACAATCGCCCATACCACAATTACTGTATCTGTTACATTCATAGTAACTGTCTTCCTGCCATGCTTCCACAGACATACTATTGTCATCGTTGATGGATTTATAAGTAGAGGTAATTGGTATAACTGTGCTAAACGTATACGAGTGAGCAGCATCACCATATTGCTTTACACAAGTATAAGCCGCCCCCGATGCTGTAGACGAATAAAAGCGCCAGCGATAATCTCCATTGTAATTCCCGTCAGTAGCCTGGAACTTTACAAACTTGACATAATCAATGGTGGTATAAGGTGAAGGAGTTTGAGCGGCACTATCAATAAATGACAGTGTTGAAAATATTAACAAAAAACTCAAACGAAAAAATAGAGATCGGTCCATACAGCCACTATATAAGGAATATAAAACAGAGGTAAGCGTTGTAACTCATCGCATTCCAATTATAGAGAGATTTATCTGTTCTTTATCATGCAGTAATAAAGGACTATGTACAGAGATGTAAGAAAAATAATTTTGTGAACATTTTTTTGTTAGACCGGTCTATTCATAAAGAGTATATTTCACGTTATCAAAAACCTGTATACTCTATGTTGACTTTTACCAGAAGATGCGCTTACACAATCAGTTTCTGTATTCTCTCCTTCTTCGCGTCATTTCACTCATTCGCTCAAAGCATAGAAAATCAAACAGACCAGAGTGCACCTGTTGTAAAATATATTTCAGCGTTATGTAAGGATATTGAAGAGAAAGGACGTTTAGTCTCTACTCTAACAGAAGATGATTTAAGTGATTTGCCCGTTGGTATAGCCAGAGAAGTTGGCGGAAGTACTTTCATTATTGCTATTGATAGCGCAAAACGAACACGCAAGGGAGCGTGGCTATTGAGTGCCTGTGCTTCGGTAACGTTGCCTGGAAGTACAAGGCCAATAGCATTCCGGGTTAGAAACGTGGCCTTTAATTCAAAAGGACTCGCTTCAACCTCACAAATTAAATTACTACTGGCAGCAGGGCAACGTTTTGCTATAAGTGATAAGCTGGATATTAATCTTCCTGCGGATGGACACAATTACATAGAATTCAACTGTAATGGTTTTAAAGCGATAAACCTGAAAGGTGAATTTATATTTTCAGATGGATTCCTGGTGCCCGATCCCAAAGCGTCCCGCAGTGCAACCGATGTAACGGCAACGTTTGAGATCAATACCAGCGATCTGAACAATATACTCGCCACTGTCAGCATGACTCCGTTCAAAATAAGTGGCATCGATGAACTCTCTTTTGAAGTAAAGAATGCAACTGTAGATTATAGTGATATAGCCAATCCTTCCGGCTTCAGCTTTCCACAAGATTATCAGCAGACGTACGGCGATGACATTAAACTCTGGCGGGGATTTTATTTACAGGAAGTTGCCATTCGCATGTATGGACTTTCAGATGACACAACAAAGATACCGACAATAGGCGCACATAATCTCATTATTGATGACATGGGTGTGTCAGGTTTATTTACAGCGGATAATCTGGCAGCACTCAAAGATGGTTCAGCCAACGGATGGCCATTGACAATCGATCACCTGCATGTTCAATTGATGTTCAACAAAATTAGAGGTGGTGGGCTTGGAGGTGCCATTGAACTTCCATTCCTGGGCGATGATCCGGTTGACTTCACTGCTTCTGTTGAGCAAACCGATAAGTATATCAACTACCGCTTCTCGGTTAAAACACCTGACGATAAAATATTCAATACACCTTTTAACGCAAAAGTTAAAGTCAGCAAAGGCTCTACGATAACCATCGAAAAGTTTAATGGAAGACTGATTCCTTCTGCTGTGCTTCACGGGGAATTAACACTTGAACAACCCATGCTCAAGGTAAAAGATATCAAGTTTCAAAACCTGGAGTTAACTACTGATAAGCCATACATAAGACGTGGCGATTTTTCATTAATCACCACCCAACAGTCGCAAGGTGCCGGCTTCCCGATTCACCTCGACAGCATTACACTCAAAATTGCGCAGGGTGGTCACTTTGGCATAGGGTTCGGCGTTACACTCAATTTCATGAATTCTGATGACAAGAGTTTCTCCGCATCTACATTAATTGAAGTGCTGGTGAAGCTTGAAGAGAAAAATGAAAGCTATGCCGATGCTGAAGGTGCTACACAAACACGCAAGCGTCAGAAGTGGGCGTTAGAAAAAATCAGAGTAAATACAGTAGGCCTTGATTGTGAAACACAGGCTTTCAAAATTAAAGGAAGCTTGTCGCTATATGAAAACGACCCGGTGTATGGCAATGGCTTTAGTGGAAATCTTTCTTTCTCCATCGATCCTGTTCTTAAAAAAGGCATCAGGATAAATGCTTACTTTGGAAGTAAGGATACGTATCGCTACTGGCACTTTGATGCATTTGTGCCCATAGGAAGTATTCCTATTTATCCGCCCGTGTTATACATGACCGGTATCATGGGTGGTGCATCGTATCACATGGTGCGCAAACAAAACTTCTCTTTTGATTTCTCTAAGCTTAATGTACCGGCGGCATCTATGCCAACAGGCGATGAAGCGTTGGTCTATATACCCGATGAAAAAACAGGACTTGCCTTCATGGCTGGTATTACGCTTGATGTAGTACGCGAAGAACTTGTTAACGGCGATATAAAACTGGAAATAGCATTCAATGCTAATGGCGGCCTTCGCTATGTGCAGTTTGACGGATCGGCCTTTATTCTTTCGGCCTTGAATGATCGCGAACGTTCTAAGGGAAACTCCGTTCCCAAAGCTCCGATCTATGTTAGCATGAGCATGATCTATGATAACGAGAACGATATGTTTCACGCTAACTCCAGAACATATATTAATCTTTTAGGCATATTAACAGGTACCGGCCCTGGTGGTCTGGTGGGTGAAGCGGTGATGCACTTTGATAAAAAAGACTGGTATATCTATGTAGGTCGTCCAAGCCAGATGTTTGGTGTTTCCATTCTCTCTCTTGTTTCCGTACAAACTTATTTCATGACGGGCACATTGATTGAAGATCTGCCTTTACCACCTGTTGAAGTGCAGGAAATATTTGAAGGCATTGATTTACGACTCATGCGTGACGAAGTATCCACCAAAGGAGGAAGAGGTCTTGCTGCAGGATTTCATTTCAGGATAGCATTCGATTCAAAAGATAAGCTCCGGCCTTTCTATGTACAGGTAGCCGTTGGTGCCGGATCGGATATGATGATGCGTAACTATGGTAATGCGCAGTGCGAGGGAAGAGAAGGAAAGTTAGGTATCAATGGCTGGTATGCTTCAGGCCAGGCTTATGTATTTCTAGAAGGACGTGTTGGTGTGCGCATAAAGAAAAAGAAGTTTGAGATTTTAAGTCTGGGCGCAGCGGCTTTGTTACAGGCAACACTTCCTAATCCTGCCTGGATGCGAGGCATGATTGGAGGACACTACTCTGTTCTTGGTGGACTTATAAAAGGTAAGTTCAACCTGAAGATGGTTATTGGTGAACAGTGTGAGATTATCAATTATGGTGAAGAACTTGATGACATCAAAATCATCAGCGATCTTAAGCCCGATGAGAATGGTGGTGAAACCAGTGTCTTTACCGCTCCACAGGTTTCTTTCAATACGCCGATCAACGCACAGTTCAGCATGGTGGATGCACGCGATAAACTCAATGACTATCGCATTCAGCTTAAAGAATTTTCAGTCTCCAACAATGGAAGCAATCTGAATGCAACTATTGAATGGAACGAAAATAACGATGTGGCCTTATTGCATACCGCTGAAATTCTTCCTCCTAAAACAGCACTCAAAGTAATGGCAAAAGTTTATTGGGAGAAAAAATCAGACAACGGATTATGGGAAGCGATGAAGGAAGAAACCGGAGGCCCCATTTATTATGAAACGAAGGAGGCAACCTTTACAACCGGTGAAGCCCCTAACTTTATACCGGAAGAAAACGTAGCCTATAGTTACCCGGTAAAGAATCAATACAATTTATATCTCAATGAATCTAACCAGGGTTATGTGAAACTTGGCGTAGGACAGGATTATCTTTTTAAATCGAAAACTGATGATGGTGTTTCCTGGGATTTCATTGCACGGTTCAAAGATAAAAAGCAGGGAACTGTAACTGACGTTCCACTAACGTATGAAACAGCAAAAGCCAATGCAACATTTACGGTGCCATCAACGCTTTCACGAGAGGCAGTATACACCTTAACCTTTATCAAACGTCCGCAAAGCTCAGGTGCTGTTGATAAGAACGTACAACGTACAGCAGTAACAACCACTTCCAGCGATGGCAATGAAACCTCTGTAACATCCAATACATTGCAAGGAACCGTAACGCAGGATGTAGAGAAAGAAATATATGCTACTGCATTCCGCACAAGTAAGTTCGGCAAGTTCGAAGAAAAGATTATTTCTCTTCAGAACGGTAACGACTTACACGATATAGCAGCAGGTATGACGGCCATTATTTTTAAGCGCAGCACATTACAAGAAACATTTGATGATATTGAACTGCACGGTAAAGATGACAGTCACGCACCGTTGATACAGATCACTGCAACAGCAGACAATCCGTGGATGAAAGACAATGTAGCACCGTTGATCTATGATACTTATCCCGTTGATAAAGATGTAACAATAGAATGGCGCAATCCGCAGGAGCTTGGTGTAAAACCATTGAAAGGTGTTGTGCTGCTTAACGATGCTGATGCCAATTACAAACTCACCGACGCGAATGTTACCTCAGGATTTGCTCCTGCGAAAAGTGGCTCTGTAGTTTTGGGGTACTTTGTTTCTTACTATGCTACGCAGGACTACAGTGAGTTATTAAACAAGGCGGGGGCTATTCTTGCCAGCAATCCTAATCCACCGGCAGGTGTAAAACATATCCTTGCCGGAACGTATGCTGACCTGATAAAAGGATATAACTACCCGGTTGAAATTTCATATACCTTACCGGGAGCAACACAACCCAACTATAAAAAACAGGTAACAATCAAATATTAAAAAATTCAGTTAAAGCGATTATAGAAAAGATGTATAAAAAAATATTGTTAACGTGTTGTGTATGCTTTTTAATGTTTGCAGCCACAGCTCAGAATGTTACTGTTACTCAAATCAACGTACTGGCAAAATCAAAAAACACAGGCGTATGGCTTCGATGGGCACCTGCCAATCATACACTCTGGCAGCTTGGAAATAAATACGGCTATACAATTGAACGACTCACATTGAAACCCGATGGCGATCTTGAAAATAAGACACCTGAAAAACTAACCCTCACACCACTGAAGCCTCTCTCTGAAAATGAAATGGAAAAGCTTTCAGAGCGTGTAGCAGAAGTATCGGTTATACAGGAATTGATTTATGGTGAAGACGCAAAGAAAGATTTTAACGCCGATAATTTAGGCAGCGTTATCAAGCGTAACCGCGAACTGGAAAACAGTTATGGCATAGCGTTGCTGGTATGCGATGTATCACGCGAGACAGCCCAGGCAGCAGCATTATTTTTTGAAGACAAAACTGCCATCGTGGGCAAACGTTATATCTACAGAATAAGCCTGGCACAGCAACCTCAGAACATGGAAGTAAAACCCGGAGTGATTGTAACAGATCACACCATTGAAAAGCCCATGCCCGTTATCAGAGATCTTAACGCTACCTTTGGCGATCATAAGGTTACATTGAGCTGGCCCACTGTTTTCCACAAGGGAATTTATTCAGCTTACTACATTGAGAAATCAGAGGATGGAAAAAAATTTCAGCGCACTACTGATCTTCCGTATGTGAATATGAGCCAGAAGAAAGAAACCGAATCTGCATACTATCTTGACTCCTTAAACTTTAATAACAAAACGTTTTATTACCGTGTCATCGGTATCTCTCCGTTTGCTGAGCTCAGTAATCCATCAACTGCTGTAAGTGGGCAAGGTACGGATAACCTCATCGGACTGCTTATTATTCGCGAAGGGAAAGTAATTGAAAAGAATAAAATAAATATCGTGTGGGAGTTTCCGGTAAATGAAGAAAAAACAATTAGCGGATATATACTTTCAAGAGCCAACAATCCTGCCGGGCCATTTACCGATGTCAACAAGAAACCTATTGCTCCTTATAAGAGAGATTACCAGGATGAAACTCCTTATAACAATACATATTATCAGATAAGAGCAATAAACAAAGCAGGCATAGAAGTCTCAAAATCATTTGCCTTCCATACACACGTTGAAGATAATACCCCTCCTGCTATTCCGGTTGATCTGTCGGGGGCTGTTGATAAAAATGGTATTGTTACATTAAAGTGGAAAGCAAATACAGATAAAGATATTATGGGGTATCGTGTGTTTATATCCAACAGCTTACAAAATGAAGCAGTGGAGGCAACAAAATTCTTTTTACCAACGCCTGACTTCATCGACACCATCAACATTAAAGTACTGAACAAAAAAGTATTTTATACGGTAGTAGCTGTCGATAAAAATTTTAACAACTCAGATTACTCAAAGCCTTTGATGTTGTTACGACCCGATGTGATTGCACCGGCTGCACCTGTTCTTACAAAAACGGATTATGATAAACAATCTATTTCACTGGAGTGGATCAATAGTGTAAGCGATGACGTTGCCCGATATGAATTGAGTCGTAAGCACAATGCTGATACACTTGTAACTAAACTGGCAGAGTGGAGAGTAAAGGAAAACAAAACAACCTTTGCAGATAATGCTATCACGCTAGGACAAACATATCAATATATTCTGAAGGTATACGATAGTGCCGGCAATATGAATCAGACTATATCAAGAGCTGTGTTCTTCGAAACCGGAGTGCGCAAAGCTGTAACTGATTTCAAGGCACTGATTAATCGTGAAGCTAAATCAATTAAGCTTCAATGGAAAAAAGAGCCTGACGTTTCCAAATATGTAATCTACAGAAGAAAGAATGATGATGTGTTCAGAATTTACAAAACTTTTGAAACAGGTATGGAGTCGTTTGAAGATACAGATGTGAAAGCCAGTAATGTATATGCATACAAAATACAGATTGTTTATACCTCAGGCGTTAAGTCCATACTGTCTGAAGAATTAGAAGTGAAATTTTGATTTTGAAACGTTGATGGACTTGCAGATCTCTTGCAAGTCCATTGCGCTAACCACATAAACTCTCGTTCAAGCATCCGCTGACGGGTATAAAATATCAATTATGATTAATTCAAATACTTAAACAAGCGGACGCTTGAATTAGGTGCGCACAAGCGGATGCTTGCGCGAGACAACGCGAGTCAACTGCTATCACTAATTAGAAATATTCGTTGCGTAAGGCTCAGTAGAAAATCTGCCTTTATCATCACCCCAGATTCTTGAAGATTTTCCATCACTACTCATCAATTCAAGACAACATCCATTCCTGCCCAAATCAATAACTTCCCAATAACCAGTAACGTGTTGGTCTTGATATGGACTTTTGTTGAACGAATTGCGTATAGATGACGGAACATTTTCATCCCATTCTTTTCTGACAAATGTTTCCAGGTAATTAACGTCCTTGTCATATCGGGTCATATATGTTTTTTGATCAATGGAATACAATCCATAGTAGCCATACTCAGAGCTAAACCAATTTACATCCACATCAGGCGTTAATGAATTACGCTTATCGAAATCAGTGCGTAACGCATCAATTACGCCACGGTCAGTTACAGGTCGTGGTTGTGCATGCAGTGTTAGAGCAAACAAAAAAAGTATTACGAAAAAACTTATAGACCTTTTCATAATTCCTGAATTAATATAAACACATCATTAAAATTCATGCCATTCAACGAGCACTTCAGCCAAGGTGTATAACCGTTCTCTCTGTTATTGGTTATCAAAATGTTTATTGAGTTTTAAAAAAAGTGAGTATTTATCGCTACAGATGTAGAAGTAAAACGATATATTTAATCCGGTGTAATTTCATGCGTGCAACACCGATCTGCATTACCAGATTTTAGTATACATTACTTTTTTTAACATTAACATTTAAAAATTATGATCAGAAAAATTCTTTCTCCTCTCATTATATGTCTCAGCATAAATTGCTTTGCACAGAAACCACATCCTGAAATACTCAATAGTGTGGCCGACCTTGAAACACGTACTGATTTATCAGAAGTGACCTGGGCTGCTTTGTATCACGCTAACCTTAGTGAATTTCCGGTGGGCTTATTCAAATGCAAAAACCTTGAACACATCAGTATTTCAGATGGCCAGATTTTAACAGTACCAGAAGAAATCATAACTGCGCTTCCAAAACTTAACCGCATTGAATTAGAAGATTGTGGACTTACTGAAATTCCTGAAGTGTTTTACCGATTGCCAGGTTTAAAGTCTCTTACTCTGGACGGAAACAAAATCACGATCGTTACTGACCGAATCAATGCCATGACAAAGCTTGAACATTTTAGTTTGGCAAATAACCAGATTCAATCCATACCGGCAACCATAAACTTACCCAAGTTGCGCAGTCTTGACCTTAAAAAAAATCAATTGAAAGAATTGCCTGATGCCATTTACCTGTCGAAGAGCCTTGATCTTATTCATCTTTCCAATAATCCTATTGCAGAGATCTCACCTAAAATTGGCGATCTCTCTAAATTGGAACATTTAGATTTGAGTTTCACACAGATCAAATCACTTCCGGCAACACTAAAAGATTGCAAGAAATTAAAATCAATTGGTATAATTGAAACTCCACTGTCTTCAAATTCATCAGAACGTCAGAAATTTGAATCAGAGACCGGTAAGAAATTAATATCTTCATACCGCTTATAATCTAACTATTTTATTTATACAACAAGATAGTCTTGCTCACTACGGCAAGTCTATCTAATCCTCGCTTGAAAACTAATTGTTTCTATTAGCTTCCGGTTTCAGATTTCAAGTTTCAGATTGAGGCGTGCGCCAAATCTGAAATTTGAAATTTTTATTTTGAGATTACCTCTCTCATCTTTTCTTCTCCATTCTCATGAAACCCG
>DATCRE010000601.1:0-2674 GCA_036569145.1 Cyclobacteriaceae bacterium | reverse complement strand
GCAGGAACCGTAGTTGATGGAAGTACATATACATCAAGCACTACATCCTTTCCATTCGCAGGCGGATTGAATGGAACAAGCACAAGCAGTGGCAGTGGCCCGAAAGCATATTTGAACTGGTTAGTGTTTGATAAGAACTATGTACTTATCACATCCAAGAGTGGTTACACCAGGATGACCACCGCAGCAAAAGAAACCGGACAGGATGTAGCGCATGAATATCTGTCAGGAACAGTGACTATTTCAGACCCTGGATATGTTTATGTATATTTATCGAATGAAGAAGGAACAAATCCTTACGAAGTATACTTCGATGACTTTAAAGTTACGCAGGTGAAGAGCGCTGTTATACAATCTCAGGATTATTATCCGTTCGGCTTGACTTTTAACTCGTACTCTAGAGAAAGCTCTGTTAAGCAAGATTATTTATACAACGGAAAGGAACTACAAGATGAGTTGAATCTTGGATGGCTTGACTACGGGGCACGAGAATATATGCCAGAAGTTGGGAGATTTATATGCGTCGATAGAATGGGCGAGCTATCGTATAAATCTTTATATAGCTATGCAGAAAATAATCCAATTAATAATATAGATGTAAATGGCGATTTCAGGATATCAGCGGATATAAGGCGAGACTTTCCGCTTGTTACGAAGTTTATTGAAAAAAACTTAAGTAGGCTTTCTGCTAACGTCTTTATAATAAATAGTATTTCTAAAAATACGGGACTAGATTTCAAGACAATTCGAAAGGATTTTTCGAATTCAGAGTCATCACCAATGATTGATACAGATTTAAATCACACAAATATGGGAATGGGTTTTGATGAAACGCAATCCGGTCAATACTTTCGACATGTTGAAGGAGGTGATGAAAATGACTATCTAGCTATCAATAGCACAACATTACTTAAAAATTTAGAAGCAGCTTTATCTACGAATGATCCCAAGTATGACGAATATAGAGACACGTTCGGGTTTATGGTAATGGTAACAATTTTACATGAGTATATTCACCATGGTTCAGATGAAACAGGCTTTGTCCCAGCGGGTGCACATGAAGTTGGTTGGCATTGGGAAGGAAGTACGTTTAAACGTAAAATAAGGTATCCAACTATGAGAATGGCACTTGATTATGGACGGGAAGGAACACCGAAAGAAAAAGCTTATAATACGGCTCAATCATATGTTAAAGATAACGGATACATGTGGTGGCAATTATGGGGTATGGGAACTGGTACAGCAAGCGAAGAGCGTAGCAACGTTCAGTCACCATACCATAAGCATGAATTTAAAAAGGATTATTGATGAAGAGGATTTTCATTTTAGTAGCAGTCACATGTCTACTCTCAATTTTGTCTTGTGTACAGAGAGAAATATCTGACGTAGAGGAGACTTCTATTTACCATAACGTTTTCGATTCTTTGTTTGAAGAACGTTATTTTAATTTCTGTTTGAAAAGTGATGAATTGGTGGATAGTTTTAATATTGGTGAAATTGACTCATTAAGATTTGTCAAAAAACTTCAACAGTTGAAGTTAAATAGATTGAAGGAAGTCAATAAATGCGTTGTACACTACTCTACAGAATTTCGAAGGAATTTAGATTATATTAGGCTTATACCGAAAGAATTACTTCTAAACTCGTCCTTTTTTAAGGATAATTTTGAATTAGAGCAGCTTGAAGGAGTATTGGATAGCCTCAGATCTCCTGCAAATTTGCCAATAAATGATATAGAATCTACTTATGCCAAGATTGATAAAATTAATAATGATGGCCAGAGAGGAGCGGAGAATGGCATTGGCACAATTTCATTTTCAAGATTATCACTAAATGATAGCAATACAAAAGCAATTCTCTATTACGAGTTCGTTTGTGGACCAGGCTGCGGTGACGGTGCTATCTTGTTTATTAGTAAAGATGTTACAAGATGGAAAATTGTTAAGCGAATAATGCTTTGGAATATCTAACTTAGTTCATCCCCATCAATCTGTATAAGTAAATCCCGATCAGAGTTACTGGCAGAGAACTCTGATCACTTCATTTTTTTTCCTATACCGGCACGAACCAACGCAAGCGTATAGGCATGACGGGCAGCGACATAATTGTTACAGCCGGAGATCAATATCTGATACGGGCAAAGGGCTTCCGTAATGGCACCACCCCGGTTTCATTTATCATACGGGTTAATGGTTCAATCGATATGGGTTCTTCAACCAGTTTACCATATCGGTCTATGGCAGAAGGGTGGATAGAAAAAGTTATTACTATTCCTTCTGGTGGTACAACATTGTCAGTAGCGGTAGGTTGGAACCCTACAGCCACAGGCGAAAGCTTTTTACTGAATGAATTTGAGATCTCAAAGCTGAGCACCACCACACCCGAGTATCAATACAATTTGAAAGATCATTTGGGTAATGTGAGAGTTACGTTTACATCAACACCAGAAACGGTGAGTGATGTAGCGACAATGGAAGCAGCCAATGCATCAACAGAGAAAAGTAAGTTTTTACGTTATGATAATGCCCGTACGGTAAACTATTATTTATTTGATCATACCAACGGCTCATCACCAAGCACTACAACCGGTAAAGCCCAGCGATTGAACGGACAAGGCAATGAAATCTATGGCTTAGGAAAATCATTGAGTGTTATGCCTGGCGATGTGATCAAC
>DATCRE010000600.1:0-12134 GCA_036569145.1 Cyclobacteriaceae bacterium | reverse complement strand
TAAGCATGGCAGTGAGTTGCTTAATGAGAACAGAATCTTTAGAGCTCAGTTTTATCAGAGCCTTGTAACCACAGATTAATACCGAGAGAAAATCATGGAAGCCAACAAGCGGAATATTACCAGCCATGACAACGCCAACAGTTTTAACAGAATGGTTTTTTAATTCGTATGAAGATGTCCATTTAGTAAGAGTTTCTTCATCCAGGAATTTGATGATTCCTTCCAGTGACAATCTGATGGAGGCATCTGTAAACCAGGCATTCTCAGCTCTAGCGCGTACAATGAGCAATTCTAAATCTTCTTCAGATAATTCGCGCAAACGTTTTCCCAGTGTACTGAATGCTTTTATAAGGTTTTTGGTATCCATTAAACTTTATGATGGTTATAGTTGTTAATTGGAGGTTAAGGATTGAACCTGTATTTTTGCAGGTAGTTTTAAAGACCAAAAATAGAAAAAGCATGGCAATAATGATTACGGATGAATGCATCAACTGTGGTGCATGCGAACCGGAATGCCCCAACACCGCGATATATGAAGGTGGAAGGGAATGGAATTGGGCTGGAGGTACTAAATTAGAGCAAGTTGAACTTGAAGATGGCATTACAGTAGATGCCAAGACTGCGCAAGCACCAGTTTCAGATGAATTTTATTATATAGTTTCAGGAAAATGTACAGAGTGTGTAGGATTTCATGAGGAGCCTCAGTGCGCTGCTGTTTGCCCTGTTGATTGCTGCGTTCCAGATCCTGATTATGTTGAAGAAAAGGAAGAGCTTCTTGCTAAGAAAGCATGGATGCACATGGAAGTTGAGCAGAATTGAACTTATCAAAGCTTATAATAAAGATGCCTTTCGTTTTTGAAAGGCATTTTTGTTTATAGATTTATTTAGATTTCATCATCTCATTTTCGCTCTCTTGATCAGGTAAGTTTGCAAGATGTGATTGAAATCACTTTGCACATCAGCTTCTATAAAATCAATCTTGAATTGATTGCAGCGCGTTTTAAGCGCCTGGTGGAAACGTCGTACTTCTGATTTATAATTTGCCTTTACATCTCCTGGATTTAGCTTCAGTTTATCGCCACTTTCAAGATCTATAAATTCAATAGGTCTATCTTCAAATTCAAATTCCAGTTCTGTCTTGTTATCCATTACATGGAATACGATAACCTCATGCTTATTATGTTTTAAATGCTGCAGTGCCTTGAAGAGATTGTCAGTGTTCTGATCAGAATCAAACATGTCTGAGAAAATGATCACCAATGATCGCTTATGAATCTTCTCAGCAATCTCATGGAGTACCTGAGCAACTTCAGTTTTGGTTGCTTGTGGCTTTACCTTTTTTACATTTTCAAGCAGAGCAAACAACTTGTCAACATGTGTCGGACTGGACTTAACAGCGGTGATTGTTTCAATAGCAGAATTGAAGAGACACAGGCCTACCGCATCACGTTGTTTGTGTAATAAGAAGGACAGTGCTGCGGCTGCATGTACAGCAAAGTTTAATTTGGCATTTCCCACTGGATAATGCATGGAAGATGAAGTATCCAAAGCAATAAGACATCGTAAATTTGTCTCTTCCTCGTATCGTTTAGTAAAAAGCCGGTCAGTTCGGGCAAACACTTTCCAGTCGACATGCCGTGTACTTTCTCCTTCATTATAGAGTCTGTGTTCAGCAAACTCTACGGAGAAACCGTGATAGGGAGATTTATGGAGTCCTGTAATAAAACCTTCAACTAGCTGATGAGCAAGTAGTTCTAAACCAGAAGCCTGCTTTATATCGTTTTGATTAGTCTGCACGGTAGATTAAAAGGGTGAAAATTATTGAATTTTATAACGATTTTAATGCCTTTAATAGATGGCTAAACATGTAAGTTTTAGTAAAATATTAAAGGGTTAGTTTGCAATAATTTTCCAAAGTACTATCTTCAAAAAACCATTTACCTTAAACCTAACTAAAATTTGAAGGATTGTGGAAGAAAATAAGACAAACGGCCGGGATGAAATTTACTCAACGAAAGTAAAAGCCGGAAAGAGGACGTATTTTTTTGATGTGAAAGCCACCCGTTCCAATGATTATTATCTGACGATTACGGAGAGCAAGAAGCGTTTCAAAGAAGACGGGTTTACCTATGAAAAGCACAAGATTTTTCTGTACAAAGAAGACTTCAATAAATTTATGGAAGCCCTCAACAATACAGTAAATCACGTGAAGCATGAATTAATGCCTAACGTTGACTTTAGCCAATTTGATGTGGCGCATGAAAGTGAACATCATCATGACGAAGAAATTTCTGCTGCTGCACCCGCAGCAACCGAAGTAGATTCTGAACTTAAATGGGACTAACTACCAGTCACTTTTAGAAAGAACTGAATAAGAACCCCCAGCCGGAATGGCGGGGGATTTTTTTGTTTTTTGATTAATATCAGTCCATCCTTTAATCCCTAGTATTAGAGAATTATATTTGCGGCCTTATTTATTAAAAATATAATTCTATGGGACTTCAGTGCGGAATAGTTGGCTTGCCAAACGTAGGTAAATCGACCCTTTTTAATGCCATCTCTAATAATAAAGCTGAAGCAGCAAACTTCCCTTTTTGCACCATTGAACCAAATGTCGGAGTTATTTCAGTTCCGGATCCCCGCTTAAAAATCCTGGAAAGCCTTGTTAATCCACAACGTGTATTACCAACGGCTATCGAGTTTGTTGACATTGCAGGTCTTGTTAAAGGTGCTAGCAAAGGTGAAGGCCTAGGAAATCAGTTCCTGGCGAATATTCGTGAAGTTAATGCCATAGTACACGTAGTGCGTTGCTTTGATAATGATAATATCGTTCACGTAGATGGTCGTGTAAATCCGGTAAATGATAAGGAAATCATTGATACTGAGCTTCAATTGAAGGATTTGGAATCAGTCGAAAAGAAAATATCACGTGTTGAGCGTGCCGCGAAAAGTGGTGACGCCAAGGCAAAGAAGGAACTGGCAACCCTTATATTATATAGAGATACCCTGCTGGAAGGCAAAAATGCCAGGGTATTAACTATTGATGACGAGGATAAGAAAGCCGTAGCTGATTTACAGTTACTAACAGATAAGCCTGTAATTTATGTAGCCAATGTTGATGAAGGCTCTATTCATACCGGAAATAAATATGTTGACGCCCTGAAAGAGCACGTAAAAGGCGAAAATGCCCAGGTAGTGATTATCAGTGCTGCCATCGAGGCTCAAATAGCCGAGCTGGAAAGTGAGGAGGATCGTGCGGTGTTTCTTCAGGAATATGGTTTAACTGAATCTGGCTTGAACAAGCTTATTCGTGCTTGCTATAGCCTGCTTGACCTGATCACGTACTTTACGGCCGGTGAAAAGGAGGTTCGCGCCTGGACAATCACCAAGGGATGGAAGGCGCCAGCAGCAGCAGGTGTTATCCACACTGATTTTGAGAAAGGCTTTATTCGTGCAGAAGTTATTAAACTAGCTGATTACCAACAATATAAAACTGAAGTAGCTTGCAAAGAGGCTGGCAAGATGTCAGTAGAAGGCAAGGAATACGTAGTTGCCGACGGCGATATAATGCACTTTAGATTTAATGTTTAGATCAAAATCGTACCTCAGGATTTAGAACTTTCCATTTTTTTAGTAGCTTTATAAACCGCTCATGTTCAGAGTATAGCGGGGGTTATTTTAACTGGTGTATTTTTTCAACCCCATAATTTTTTGAAGTTTGAGGACCAGAATTATTTTTTCGTTGAAAAACAGGGGGGCTTATGTCCCATTCCACCATCAATATTTGTTGGCGCAGGTCATCAAAGGCATCCTCATTTTTGGTCCTCGTAAAGATTATCGTGAATTTGTTCAGTTCAATTTCTCAGGTTTAAAAGGTCAAACTAAAATCAGCCGTAAGGGGCTTCATTTCTTTTCTTCTAAAGTAACGCTGGTTTTTGCCTGTCCTGATAAAGAGTTCCTGGATTATTTTATCACCCAGCTTTTTGCTCAGAAAGATGTCATGGTGGGCAACCTTCATCTTGCTCCTGAAAGCACTGAAGCAGAAGAACCTGCCCAGATAAAAGGTGAAGCAAAATTTCTATGTATTTCTCCCATCGTGTTAATACCAGCATCTTTTAATGACGAGAGCGGAAAGAAATTTATTTCGCCTGAAAGCGATGAGTTCTCTGACTTACTATATGAATCGACATTAGCGAGAATGGAGGCTACCGGTAAGTATACTCCTGAGCAAATAACTTCATTCTACAAATTTCAAATTGTAGCTGATGCCGACTACATTCAGCGTATCCAGGCGCTGCATAAAAAGTTTGCGCGTATCTATCCTTTATTCGATAACGATGTGAAGTTTGAAGTTCGTGGTTATACATTTCCATTTACACTCTACGCTGCTAAGGAAGTGCAGCAATTTGTATATGAGAATGGTCTCGGACATTATACCAACAAAGGCTTTGGTATGTTAGATGTAGCGCACAACGATACTATTCAACAAGCCGAGCAACAAGAACTTACTTACGCTTAACGCGGATTCTCCACCAATCTTAAATAACCAACTAACTGTTCAGCTCTAGGCTGATAAGCTTTGTAGTACACAAAGATCTCGTATGAGTTTTGAGTTTCGTAATGACTTCCCTCAAAATAGTAGGTTGGTAATGTTGGCGACTTAACCACGTATTGATAATCATACCAACCTTGCTTTAATAATGTTCGCGCCTGGTATTCACTTCGGGTTGAATCGTATTGCATTTTATTATTCTCATCCAGATTCCAATAGTTGAAAGCCCCTGTTACATATACATCTCCATTAACTTTAGGAGATGAAAGAGAAAAGTCAATATAGAGATAATTGGCAAAGTTGATGTCGTTGTAATCAAGATTTTCGATTTTAAAATTTCCATCAAGATCATTGTATTGCGCGTAAGCATTTACGCCACGAGACTTATCGGTTTGTATATAAGCTTCAAAGGGCTTTGATGTTTTATTAACTGTTGCAACGTTTCGGCCTGGATAGTTTAGTGAACGCAGATCGAAGAACCTGAATTCATTTCCGCCTTTAAACATTTTTTTATCGTCGAAAAAAATGTAATCAAGCTCCTGATCATAATCTCTTACAAAACTTGGTTTGATGTCAGTGATCATATTGTCCCATCGTTGATTTTGACGAATAACAACCCAAAGATTTTCTAACGGATTAGGTATGCTAAGTCCTTCATAGCTTAATGTAAAATTTAACTGTTGATTTAAAGATGCTATTTTACCAGAAGAGAGCAGGTTGCCATCTTTTGAAAATGTGACTTTATTATTATAAACCATGAAGCGCTTGCTAAGTATAATATCATCCTTGTCTCCGTTACGATAAACAACAATCATATAATTGCCCGGCAGCTTCACTGCAGGAATGTTGTAGGTGTAGTGGATATATGGAATGTGTGTATCAATTGAGAATTGAAAATTTGTGATTGTGAACTCATTGAAGTCAGTCATAAAATCCAAGTCCATCAGGTCAGATTTAGTCCAATCGTGATTGCAATGAACGATCCTGGCATAATAATTATCTCGCTGACTTTTGAGATCATCAAATTCAAGTAGTAAATTCCATTGTCCTAGTTGAGTGATAGCAGGTTCGAGATTATCGCCAGTACCTAATACGGGATGAAGGAGTACTGTCTTAATTTGAGGTTCGTATGTAAAATCTCCAAACTTTAAGACTTTAGGATTACTTTCTGAAAAAGACGAACTTTGAGTCATCGGTGAACAACCCAGGCCTAGCAGGAATGGCAGAAGAATAGCGTATTTCATTCCCAAAGCTAGAATTATTCTTAAAAAATCATTCCAACCTTGAGGTAAAAGGTTGTGTCTATAGATGCAAAACGGCCGTATTATCGGATACATGCTCAGCGAAATAGAGCTTATAGAAGGATGTTGTAAAGGAAACAGAACCTCACAAAAGGCTTTGTATGATCGTTATTGCCGTAAAATGATGGTTGTCTGTCTTCGTTACTCCAAATCTACTGCTGAAGCTGAAGATATTTTGCAGGAAGGTTTTGTGAAAATATTCAACAGCATTAAGACTTTCAGGCAAGAAGCAAAACTGGAAACCTGGATAACCAGAATCATGGTAAATACAGCACTGAATGCCAGACGAAAGAAGTTGTATCTGTTTCCAATGGTTGATGTTGAAAACATTGATCTGCCAGAAGAGGAATTGTGTATTTCATCTATCCATTTTTCGCAATTAATAGAAATGATTCAATCGCTTCCGCAAGGATGCCAGATTGTATTTAACCTTTTTGCGATAGAAGGATATAGTCATAAAGAAATAGGAGAGTTGCTGGGTATCTCTGAAGGAACTTCAAAATCTCAGTTTGCAAGGGCTAAGAGCTTATTACAAGCCAAGTTATTAAAGGAATCGTCCTTTTATGAAAGATATGGAGAGGCAAAAGTTTGAGAACGATTTTAAGAATGCTTTTGAGCAGGCAGGGATAACTCCGTCTGAAAATTTATGGACGGGTATTGAACTTGACCTAGAGAAAGCTGAAAGCAAAAAAATGAGACGCACGTTGTTCATGTATAAACTCATGGCAGCTGCTTCTATAACATTTGCCATGTTTGTGGCAGGTGCTTATTACTATACAGGGTTGACGACACGCTCAACTCATGAGCTTGCAGACAATAACATCGTCAACAATAAAAGTGAAAAATCATCGCAGGCTACTGCGCCTGGTCAAGAATCTAAAATCAATGAGTCTGTTGCTTTAGAATCTGGTGATAAAAACTTAGCCAGCAATAACAGCGAAGATAGGAATGCTTTAGCAACTGACAATAACAGAGACAGGAAGGCTGATGTTAGCAACCAACGTATAGCAACGTCAACACTAAAGGCTGATAATTCTAATGGAATTAATTCTGAAGGAGCTAAAGAAAAAAAATATTCTAATACGGCTAGTGAGAAAAGAAATATTGAAGAAGGCAATAAAGAGCAGGTAGCAGCGTTATCTCCAGATAATTCTAATGAAACCAATCTTATCAGCAATAAAGAAAACTCTATTAGTCCTGATAAATTAACAAGTCAAGAAACTAAGACGGTGATTGCTGATGCAAACAAAGCACAGAATTCTAATATTACTTCTGTTACTTCCAATAATGTTAACTCAATCTTAAGTCAACAAACCAAGAGTAAAGAAGAATTAGTAACAGCTGGTTTAGATGAAAAAAAATTACCACCTATCGTTTCGTTAAGAAAAGCTGAGCTTGATTTTCCTTCAGTGCCTAAGCCTGATCCGTTTGCTGTTATGATGGCAAAACTGGAATTGAGAGAAAAAGAGTTAATGGAGGGAGAAGAATCAAAAAGCAAAAAGAAGAAAACTGTGAGGAGTGAAAAACTTTGGACCTCCGTTGGTTTTGCTGCAGGATCATTCAATAGTTCTTCACATACCACAAATAATGGCAGTGCAGTAAAGTCAGCTCAATCGTTGATGAGCAGTGGATTTAACTCAGCTACTTCTTCGCGTGTTGCTGATAACGAAAGCAGTGCTTCCGGATCATCTTACACTATGGGATTGAATTTGGGTGCAAAGATTACTAACCGCTGGATTATGCAGGGAGGTGTAAATTATCTGATGCAGAATTCTTCTTACCAGACTAATGTCGCGTTGAGTTCTTCTGACTTAAGCAGCTTCAGAGCTGCTTCTATTGGCGAATTCAAAACTGCAAACTCAGGAGCTACTTCTGATAATAAAGTTGTTTCGACAGCCATGTACAGTGTAAATAATAATTCACAGTTTGTGAGTATTCCTGTACAAGCTGGCTACCTGGCAGTGAACCGAAAAGTAGGATTGCAAATTAATGCTGGTGTATCTACAGACTTATTCATGAAAAATATAAAAGACCCTCAAGGTGTAACTATTGAAACTACTACACAGGGCCGAGGATCTGACTCACCTTACAGACCGCTTAATTTTAGCGGCCTTTTTGGAACTGAACTAAGCTATAAGTTGGGGCAGCATTATCGGTTGGCCATTAATCCAGGGTTACGTTATCCTTTCAACTCGATATACAAGAGTGGAGTTGGGGTAACGTCTAATCCGCTTACAATGGATATTGGCATGCGTTTTAGATACATCTTTAGATAGTAGTAGTTGTAGTAGTTTATTGAGTAACAGTTTTATGGAGTCTCTTGAAATCAGATTAGAAAAAAGAAGAAATGCAGGTGTTTATGGATTGATGGTATTAACCGTTTTCCTGGGCATTAGTTTTATAGTTGATAGTTGCAAAGTTAAAACACAAGTTAACCTGAAAGCAAAAGATAATCATTACGGTATTGCCTTGAGAACCAAGGCTCATTGAGCTTGCCACAGACTCCGGGGGAGGCTCTGCCTTCGGAGTCTGGCAGCTCTTAACTTAAGGCATCAATTGATGTAGCAATCTTTTCCCAGTCGGCATTAGCTTGCACTAACGCTGAATCAATCTTCTCAAACTCAGATTGAACCTGCTGTAGCTTGTTTAAGTTACTGTATACTTCCGGCTTGGCTAATTCTAATTCTATTTTGTCTTTCTGTGCCTGAAGTGTTTCAATTTTTTCTTCAGTCTTTTTTAATTCCTGCTCTAATAATTTCAAGCTCTTATCAGACGAAGATTTTTTTGCAGGTGCTTCCTGCGGTTTCTTTTCAACCTTTGGTTTGGGCTCTGTCTTCTTTGAAGTTTCTGTGATGTTTGCTTCATTTTTCTTTTTCCAGAATTCATATTCCTCAAATGTTCCGGGATATTCTTTGATCTGATGATCTTCGATATACCAGATCTTGTTTGCAATCTGACTCACAAAGTGCCTGTTGTGAGAGACGACAACAAAGCTTCCGAGATACTGTTGCAATGCCTGGATAAGAATATTTTCAGAGATGAAATCCAGGTGGTTGGTTGGTTCATCCAGTAATAAAAAGTTTGCTTCTGAAATTAATGTCTTGGCAAGGGCCACTCTTGATTTCTCACCTCCGGAAAGGACTTTGATTTTTTTGAACACATCTTCATCTGAGAAAAGAAAGCAGCCTAACACGTTTCTTAATTCTTGTTCAGTCTTGCCAGAGCCAGCTTGTTTTAATTCATCCAGAATTTCATTATCACCATTAAGCGACTCTAGCTGATGCTGCGCATAGAAAGCACGTATTACATTATAACCCATAATGCGTTCTCCATCTACAGGTTCAACACCTGCAATGATTCTAAGCAGTGTTGATTTACCTTTACCGTTAGCACCTACTAATGCAATCTTATCGCCACGCTCAATGGATACAGAAGTATTTTTTAATATCTGCAGATCGCCGTAAGCCTTTGATACATTTTCGAGATTGATGATATAGCGACCGGGTTGCTGATTAAATTTAAATTTGAAATTTACAGAAGCAGTATCATCTACAACTTCTTCAATTTTATCCATGCGATCGAGAGCCTTTACTCTCGATTGCACTTGTCTTGCTTTTGTAGCTTTAGCCTTAAATCGTTCTATGAAACGTTCGGTCTGCCTGATTTTCTGTTGCTGATTTTCAAATGCATTCTGCTGAATCTCCGAACGTAATTCTTTTTCTTCCTGGTAGAATGAGAAGTTACCTTCATAGGCAATAAGCTGACTTTGTGTTACATCAACTGTTTTGTTAATAACGTTATCTAAGAAACGTCTGTCGTGCGATACCACGATAACAGCACCTTCGTAATTACGCAGATAATTTTCAACCCATTCAATAGATGGTAAGTCCAGGTGGTTGGTAGGCTCATCTAGCATGAGCAACGATGGCTTTTCAAGAAGTAGCTTGGCCAGCATCACGCGCATACGCCAGCCTCCTGAAAACTCTTTTAATGGCCGATGAAGATCCTTTGTATTAAATCCTATTCCTTCTAAAATTTCTTCGGCTTTGGCCTGCATGGTGTAGCCATCAAGCTGCTCGAACTTTTCCTGCAGCTTTGCCATTTTTTCGACAAGCTCATCCGAATATTCAGTTTCAAGTTTATGAATAACCAATTCAAGCTGTCGCTGTGTATCAACAGCATCTTTAAATGCACTCATTGCCACCGTAACAATAGCATCTTCGCTTTGAAAGGAAAGAAGATCCTGATTTAAGAAACCGATGGTGCAGTCGTTGCTTTTACTTATGCTGCCGGCATCTGGTGTATAATCACCATGTATTAATTTCAATAAGGTTGATTTTCCCCGGCCGTTTAATCCGATAAGCCCTATTTTATCTTTTGGTTTGATAAACATATTGGCATTTTCATACAGCGCGCGTCCACCAATGAAATAAGAAAGGTTAGTAATTGAAATCATGGCGCAAAAATAGCAGGAATTACAGAGCAAAAACCGGTAAAGGCAAAGATTTGCCACAGGTCTGAATAAACAAAACAACCTTTTGAAGAAAGATACTGTCTGATAGTATTAAAATGGCTTAATTTTAGGCTATACCTAAATTGATCGGGCTATGAAAAAATACCGGATAGAATATTTCTTTTTGATCTCATTGCTTGCCATTAATTGTTCAAAGCAAACATCAACAGAAACTCCATTACCGGGAGGAGGTGTGCCGGCGTTAACGGAATATTCCAAAACACTTCCATTGGATAAAATAAAATTACCGCAAGGTTTCTCCATTGAGATCTTTGCCGAAGTTGAGAATGCACGCTCGATGGCATTAAGTCCGTCAGGTATTGTTTATGTAGGCAACAAGGACAAGGATAATGTGTATGCAATAAAAGATGTTGATGGCGACTACAAGGCAGATACGAAATGGGTTGTTGCAACAGGATTGAATATGCCGAATGGTGTTGCTTTCAAAGGTGGTGATTTATATATCGCGGAGGTAAATAAAATTTCAAAGCTTGCTGATATTGAAAACAATTTAAGCAATCCACCGAAGCCTGAAGTTATCAATGACTCTTATCCAACAGAAACACATCACGGATGGAAGTATATAGCCTTCGGACCTGATGGAAAGTTATATGTTCCTGTAGGAGCGCCCTGCAATATATGTGAGTCAGAAGATTCAATCTTTGCGAGCATCACTCGCATGAATGCAGACGGAACTGGCAGAGAAATTTTTGCTCACGGTATTCGTAATACCGTTGGGTTTACATGGCATCCTCAAACCAACGAGTTGTGGTTTACCGACAATGGTCGTGATATGTTGGGTGATGATATTCCATCATGCGAATTAAATCACGCTCCTAAAAAAGGTATGCACTTTGGTTATCCATATTGTCACCAGGGAGATATACAAGATTCTGAGTTTGGAAATAAGAGACCATGCTCTGATTTTATTTCGCCCGATGAAAAGCTTGGACCTCATGTAGCACCCCTAGGTTTAAAGTTTTATACAGGCAACATGTTTCCTTCATCCTATCAAAATCAATTGTTTGTAGCCAAGCATGGATCGTGGAACAGAACAAAGAAAATTGGTTATGAAGTAACGTTGGTAAAAATGGAAGGAAGTAAATCTGTTGGTCATGAGACATTTGCCAGTGGCTGGCTTGATGATGCTACACAAAAAGTTTGGGGCCGACCTGTGGATGTATTAGTATTGCCTGACGGTTCATTGCTGGTTTCTGATGATCAGGCTGGTGTTATTTATAGAATTTCATACAAAGGATAAGATGAGATACATAATTCTGATATTGCTCGCTGTTATTTTTTATACGCCATTGTCAGGCCAGGCATCACTGCCTGAAATGACATTGGTAAAAGAAGCCACACATACTGATGTAAAAAATCAGGCACACACCGGAACTTGCTGGAGTTTTTCTACAACATCATTAGTTGAATCACAAAGCTTGCGTGCAGGCATCAAACAGATTGATTTGTCTGAGATGTATACCGTGCGAAATATTTACATTGAGAAGGCAAAGAATTATTTGTTGCGTCAGGGTGCTGCACAGTTTGGCGCAGGAGGATTAGGTCATGATGTAATCCGGGCGATGGCAACCTATGGTGCTATTCCCGAAAATATTTATTCCGGATTGGTGATTGGAAAGAAAACGCATGATCATACCGAAATGGATGCATCACTTAAAACTTATCTCGACAGTCTTCTCAGAAACAAACCTATTCCTTCAGACTGGTTAAAAGGCTTTCAGAATATTCTGGATAATAACCTGGGATC
>DATCRE010000599.1:0-2782 GCA_036569145.1 Cyclobacteriaceae bacterium | reverse complement strand
TCATTCTCAATTATAATTCTGTTGAGATGAACGTAAATGAAATTTAAGCCAGGCGTTGTTCCCCAATGTCCCAGAAGCCGAGGCTTAATATGTTTTAACGTTAGGGGTTCTTTCAATAGTGGATTATCGCAAAGATAAATCTGACCTACAGATAAATAGTTTGCAGCTCTCCAATACGCATCCATTTTCTGCAGTAGCTCTGGAGATAGTGTTGTATTAATTAATTCTGTTGCACTCATCGAAGTTCTGCTTTTATACTTTCATGTTGTACAATTAACCTGGCCATCATTAATTCTTCATTAGTATTTATAACTCTTACCTCTACTTTCTCTCCCTCTTCTGAGATAATGGCGCTGTTCTTATTGTTTCTTTTTGCATTCAATTTTATACCAAGAAATTGCAGATTCTCACAAATGCGTAATCGTATTTGTGATGAGTTAACGCCAATGCCACCTGAAAATATTAGCTGATCTAATCCTCCCAATACCGCGATGTATGATCCAATTATCTTTCGGATTGAGTAGCAGAATAAATCAATGGCTTCAGCTGCCCGGGTATCAGATTTTTCAAGATGGAGTAGTGTCTGCATATCGGAACTGATCTCTGAAATACCTAACAACCCTGATTCATGATTTAGTACGTAAGTAAATTTCTGTGGACTGAATTTTTCATTTCGCATGAAATAAAATGCAACACCAGGATCAATATCGCCACTCCTGGTTCCCATACAAACTCCCGCGTTGGGAGTGAAGCTCATGCTGGTATCTATACTCTTTCCTTCTCTAAGAGCCGTAAGGCTTGAACCACTTCCTAAATGAGCAATGATAATTTTACCATTGGCAACGTTTCTATTCGTTAGTCTTCGTAATTCATGAAGCAGGTAATTACAAGAGAGACCATGAAAGCCATAACGACGCACACCTTGATTAAAATACCTCCTTGGAATCGGAATCCATTTTGCAACTAACGGCATTTCATTATGAAACGAACTATCAAAACAAGCAAATTGAGGAATGCCCGGAAAATGATTTCCGAATGTCTCTATCAGTTCAATCTCATTGGGCAAGTGTTCTGGATTGTAAGAAGAATGCATTCTTAATTCATCCAACAATGTTGCTGTAATGTATCGTGGATTATTTATATCAGTACCATGAACAAGACGATGGCCGATAATGGTAATTGGTATCTGCTTATCATCTATAAAATCAATAATGGCCTGCGCACCATCTGCCATTGAAGGTAAATGAATTGATTTCTCTTCTGATTCATAATTCAGAGTATGCCTGACTTTGAATTTCCCATCAGATGATTTAAGATTGGTAATTTCTCCGGCATAAATCTGATTAATATTAATTTCAGCAATATTAAAAATCCCAAATTTTACACTGGAGGAACCCGCGTTTATTGAGAGAATCCATGTAGGCGCATAATACATTACTCAATTCTTTAGTTAAGTCAGCCTACCACATTCATGCCACATCGTTAATGTATGTTAACCAGCTTTGAGCGTCTATTGAATCATCAATCATGTAATTAATCAGCATTCAATTTTCAATATGTTCAGGCTGAATAGTCAATGAAATTCGGAAATAATCTTTCATGCAGTTAATGATGATGTAGCAAAATGTACGCGAGTGGGGTGTACATTTCTCATCTTATAAAATCAAATCAAGTATGAAATCAGACAAATACTAAAATTCTCTTTGGCATAATTTTTCAAAGAGAAAAGAGAAATAACTAAACTTTATAATTATGAAAAAAATCAAATATGTCAGTAATATAGCTGCGGCAATGTTATTAGCTACAACAATTTATGCTCAAACACCATCAGCACAAACACAACCAAAAGACCCCACTCCATTGAATGATCCAACCGTAAGTGATCGCCTTGACAAAGACTTTGATTCACGCAATGCCAATATGTCCAACGCCGTTGTAAATTGGTATAGTACAGATTACGGCTACTATGGAACCTATTCAAATAATGGTCAAGACTACATGACCCGATATGATAAGAATGGAAATTATGTTGAAACACTTAACAAAAAAGACTGGTCATCTGTTTCTCCCAGCCTTAAAAGCTCTTTTGACAAGAGCCCATATAAAGATCAGACAGTGTCAAGTTACTGGGAAGTAGATGACCCGTCGAGAAAAGGATACTATCTTGAATTAAGTGATAAGAATGGAAAAACTGAGAGAGTGTGGGCTGATGACAAAGGACAATTTTCCCGAAAGCCTTATTCAGTTGCTGCCAATTCAAAAGTTCGTTCTAAATAAGAACTGAAAACAAAAAATCAGATTGCACCCGTTTATAGTTAGAGTTAAGAGACCTGCTTCTAGTAAAGTTTGGTCTCTTCTCTTAACATCATACATAAAGAATCTGACATAGATTGCAGAAAAATGTTCTTCTATTTGTAAGCCCAATATATTCTCTGGATAAAAGCTGATGATCGCGTGGACATATTTTTTTTGTATATACTAACCAATGCTTTTTTAATGTGAATTCTTTTTTCCAATTCAGAAATTCAAAACTATATCTGACAGCTTCTTTTACCAAAGCATGTCTTTTCTTTGGAGGCATTTTACCAATCTTACTCTTTGGATTCACCATTATTCTATAGAGAACCTCATTCTTGATGATGTTCCCTACGCCAGCAAAAATATTCTGATCTAATAATACATCGCTCACAAGTCTGTCCGGATGTTTAATTATTTTCTGCAAAGCCTTTTTTTCGTTCCAGTTATTGTTCATAACATCTGCAGACCAGTCGTATACGTTGTC
>DATCRE010000598.1:0-11228 GCA_036569145.1 Cyclobacteriaceae bacterium | reverse complement strand
TGTTCTTTGTACTTAACATCTTCACGACGAACATAGTTAAGAATGATTTCTTCTTCCTCCGGAGAGAGCGCTACAAATCGTTTGATGTGGGTTAGAAACTCGGTGTACATGCAGATAAAAATAATTCTTCTGAGGTACATCCGCAATCTGTTATTATAGGACCATACTCGTCTATACTCGCGCAAGGGTCTCCCTTGTGCGCTTCTTAATTTAAGCGTCCCGCTTGTTTAAGTGAGTATTTAATTGATGAGCATCCTTATACCTTACGCGCAGTAAAAATAATTTGTATTATCTCCAGCGAGACGCTGGAGATAACATGCGTCCAAGTGGATACTTGAACGATAGGCTACATGTTCCAAGAATATTTCTAGAGATTGGATCAGGTCGTCTATCGTTCAATTTAATAATCTTTGCAACTTACTGAACGTTCTATTTTACTTCATGCGTAGACAGGATCGCTTCAATCTTTGAAAGACGTGCTTTTGTATCTTCTTCACTTGTAATCAATGTTTTGTTTTCTGCCTTTAATATTTCGTTCTCTTTCTTCAGAGTTATCAAATGCAAAGTTAACTCTTCTACTTTCTTTAAAAGTGATAGATTCATTTCTCTTAAGTACATGCCATTCGCTTCCATTTCCTTTGCAGATGGTATCTCTGGCAAGTGTTTGTTGATTTTTAGGTATTGTTCAAGCTCAGACAACGACATCAAATCATAATTCGATTCAAAAACATAGTCAGGACATACTGAGCCAAGTAGCTCTACCTTTACTTCTTCGGCGTGAATTAGCCCCTTTACAGTAAGTCTTGCATCAGGGTTTGTGCATCCTATACCTACATAACCTAGGTAGTTAAACGTCATTGCACGCTTTTTTTCATTGGCAAACCAGATATTCAAATGGCTTTTCTTTCCGGCTGAAGTGCCATCAATATGTTCAAACGAGAGTCCTAAGCCATATCGTCCGGTATTAGCAGCGAAATTATGATCTTGCCCAATAAAGAATTGCGTTTCAGTTCCTGCCGCAAAGCCGTTTAGTACATCAAGGGTATTGAGTGGATTAGTAACACCCAGTCCCAGTTTACCAGAGGTTGATATCAGATTGCCCATCGTTGTGATATGTCCGGCTCTGCCGTCAATGGCAACGGTTGCTTTTTCAATGTATCCACCACTTCCATTGCTTGTAAAAGGAGATCCGATACCAATACCGCTATGTAAACTTAAGTAGGTATTATAGGTCGTTAAATTCGCTCCATCGCCCGTGCCAGCCTTAAAGTAATTGTTATTATTCGTGCCTGGCAGGTATGCAGGAATAACAAGTGGAGGACCAGATACAGCGATCTGACTATAAAGATTTTGTGATATAGTTATCAAAATCAATGTAAAGATTGAATAAATAATTTTCATATGGCTATTGTAATTTGTTTTAGAAATAAAAAGAGAGTACTTCATGTGAAGTGATTTATATGTGATAGTGAGGATTCTATTGCTTAACAACGCGTTCGATACGCATCCCATGATTAGTTTCAATTTTTATTATATATACCCCTGCTGGATATGGAGATAGATCAATCTCAAAATTTGATTGGTCTAAGTTCATTCCATCTCTTCTCTCAACTTCTTTACCAACCGAATTCAAAACGGTAACACTTGAAACGCTTAATGTCATATCAGCGTCGTGACGAGTCCATATAGTAAATTTCCCTTTGGTAGGATTAGGATAAATCCATGACTCACTCTTTTCAGTCTGAAGGACTTCGGATGAAATTTCAGTAGATGTAGCGTCCGCAACGCGAGCCGTCGAAGCACTTGTATCATAAAAAATTACTAAGTCATCAAACGAGATCAGGTCATTCGTAGTACTTGCAGTTGCTGTAGCTGTTTCTGTTCCTCCTGATGTTGCTTCAATGCGTCCTCCTGAGCTTCCTCCATTAGGATAAAATGTACCACACATAGGTACTACGAGTGATTTATACATGGCACCGATATAATTATTAGCGCGTTGGCCAGTAATAGTACTTCTAAATGTACTTCCGGCGGCTACTTTAAATCCTGGCTTTAATGATATGGACTGGGTCGCTTTTAATGACACGGTTGAGTTCTGAGCAACCGATGAAGCGGTAGTAATAAATTTTGCATAGTAGTCACCTGATTGCAAAGTGCTACTAGATAAGGAGACATTTCTGAATTCTTCACCTCGAAAAGCTATGTAATACAAATTGTGTAGCATCATATAATCAAGACCAGAATATTCTAATCGTTCGCTGGTACTTTTGCCAAGTCGTTCTGGCCAAACTAATCTTGAATCTGATGACCAGTTGATATTGCCATTGCTGGTGGGGCCGCATTCAGGAGCAGTGTTCAACAGATTTTCAATTATAACTTTATCAGTGCTATAGATTGGCTTTTCAGGTCCAAATAAAAGTTGACAAGGATCATGAAGGGTGGTATACATAAGAGGGAAGTGTTCGTAAGGGCCATACACCGTTGGTTGGTCTCGTTTACTACGCAAGAAACTGAATGTTTCTGTTCCGCGTAAATTGCCGATGGTAGCTAAAGTTGCTACTTTATAATGATCGAAGGCTGACACATGCACGCTAATAGGATCAATAAATTTGTTAAAAGGAAATGGCCAATTCACAACTGTAATATTTATATTCTCTCCTCCATGATCCAACGCAGTATTATATATATCAGTAGCAGCACTAACGGATAAGATAAAAGGGTCATATTGACGAAGATTTTCTCCTGTAATTGCATTTCCGGCCTGCACTGCTCCCACATTATAATAAAAGCCTATGTCGTACATTTCAGCACCACTCCCTGACCCCTGATTGACATAGTCTCCGGTAATAGGATTTTTCAAAACCCAATGGTTTGTCAAAGAGGCAATAAGTTTTCTGGTTAATGGGAGACGCACCTCAAATCTTTTGGTATTCGATTGCATATACTTTAAGTAGCGCTTAACAAAGTCTTTAGCCCACAAGGAGAAGTTGACTGAATTTCCATTCTTGATACCTTTACCTTGTAGATAGGTGGGAATGAAAGTATTAATAAAGGATACCGGAATTGCGCTCACATCCTCAGTGCCTACTAAAGATGCAACTAAAGAAAGTCCTTCTAAGTTATGATAAATATTATCCTGACTTAGCTCTCTTCTTTTAAGATCTTCAAATGTGGAACGTAAGTTTCTGACAGGAAAATGACTTAGGTTATTATTAAAAAAAGAAGACGAAACGTCATCACGAACGCAGAAGCCATTGATATCGATATCCGCATTTACAGAACCACTTCTTCCGTTTGTTCTTAACAGCCGATGATAATACTCTGAATAAGTATCAATCCGCTCCAAAGCCAACATTAAATAATACAATTCTCTTAATGTTGTAGTATAGGGCTGTCCATTATTTTTTAACAGGTACAATTCAGTTGCCAATACCGATAGATAGTGACTTATGCCGCTATTCGCATCTCCCCAATCAATAATATCGTTGTTCAAATCTATGGCAGAAGCCGGCAAATTGGTACCCGATTTTTCTACATACTGATTTACAACAATGAAATTATCTCGCAGACGCTGGCGGTATCTCCAATATTTTTCTAAATTTTTCTGTTGATCCTGTGCTTGAGTGTCAATCAAAAAAAACATCGTACATAAAACCACGAAGTAAAATCTTATCATAGTCATTAATTTTTCATCTGTATAATTATGGTTTGATAATGATGTCTTTTAATTGGAGGTACTAATTCATCCATCCAGGAAAATGGGAGGACGATTTAGGTCAATAAGAACAAAAGGAAAGAGAGAGATTAGAATTTTATCTTCATGCTCATTACCTGTTGGCATCGCACCAAGTCATAACCATGGGGCAAAGATCTATTGCTTATGCAGGATTAAAAAACCAAGTTTCATGTTAATCTTACGAAGATTTTGCTACTCCTTTTTGAGTATTTCAGAATTGACAAGATTAACGTTTACATATTATTTGTATGAAAGCTATTAAACAAAGAAGGAGCTATTGTCGATAGCTCCTTCTTTTATATTATTCTTTTAAAGAAAAATTATTTCACCTCCGTATCATATCCCAAAAGCTTCAGCATACTTTCACTGCTTTGCTCGGGGGCGAATAGCCTGGTTGTAATCTCACCATCTTCATTGCGATCAATGAGTACATGTTTTGGCGCAGGTATAAGGCAATGTTGTATGCCACCGTATCCACCTAATGATTCCTGGTAGGCTCCGGTGTGAAAGAAGCCAATGTAAAGCTTCTCTTCATCGTTTATCATCGGTAAGAACACTTCACCAGTGTGTGCTTCGGAGTTATAATAATCCTGGCTGTCGCACGTGAGACCGCCGATGTTTACTTTGTGGTAAGGATCATCCCACTTGTTCAAGGCGAGCAATACATACTTCTGGTTCAATCCCCAGGCATCAGGTAAGTGCGTGATGAACGAACCATCAATCATATACCACAGTTCTTTATCGTTTTGTAATTTCTGATCGACTAACGAATATAACACTGCGCCACTTTCACCAACAGTATAGCTGCCAAATTCGGTGAAGATGTTTGGTACTGGTACGTTGTTCTTGTCACAAATCCATTTGATGTTTTCTACGATCTGCTCGATCATGTATTTATAATCGTAATGGAATGTAAGCGATGTTTTAATAGGGAAGCCACCTCCGATGTCAACAGAATCAAGCGTAGGACAGATCTTCTTTAGTTCGCAGTACTTGAAGATGAAACGACTCAGCTCACTCCAGTAGTAAGCAGTGTCCTTAATACCTGTGTTGATGAAGAAGTGAAGCATCTTCAATGAAGCCTTGTCACTCTTCTCAATCTTATCTTTATAGAAGTTGTTGATATCACTATAGCGTAGTCCCAGGCGTGAAGTATAGAACTCAAACTTAGGTTCTTCGTCAGCAGCTACGCGGATACCAACCTGGTAAGGAACTTTAACATTCTTTTCGTATACATCAATCTCACTCATGGTATCGATAATCGGTACGCAATTAGCGAAACCATCGTTCAGCAGGTCAGTAATGTAATTCAGATACAACGGCATTTTAAAGCCATTGCAGAGAATGTAAGTATCTTTGTTGATCTTGCCTTTGTTGTAAAGACTTCTTACAATAGGAATATCAAATGAAGAAGATGTTTCGATGTGAATATCATTCTTCAGCGCCTCTTCGGTTACGAAAGAAAAGTGTGAAGACTTTGTGCAGTAGCAGTATGTATACTTGCCGTTGTATTTGAAGCGCTCAAGCGCACTATTGAAAGTGGCTTGCACGTAACGGATGTTCTCGCTGATACGCGGAAGGTACGTAAGTTTGAGCGGCGTGCCATATTCTTTGATGATGTCCATCAAGGGAACATCATTGAACAACAATTCATGGTCGCGGACTTTAAATTCTTTTTGTGGAAACTCAAAAGTCTGCTCAATTAACTCGCGGTAGCTCTTCATGTCAAAATTTAGTGATCTTAAATCTTTTTTCCGTAAAAATCGCAAGCTTTCAGGCTTTGAAAATAGGGTATTTCTCAACCCCCGCGATTAACTGATAACGGTTAACGATTAACGGAATAAAGGGTGCAATATTCTGATAATTTTGCCATCTTTGCAATACACTTATGAAACGGATGGTTAATCGTTTTTTCAGCTCAGTTTTTGCCATAGCGCATGCCCTGCCTGACTTCTAAAGGGGCTTAGTTAAGAGGCTGAAAAACCGTTATTTTTTCGATTAACCATTTCGTAACAATCATTTAATCTTATTTCGAATTACAACAACACTAAATCAACAGACTAGCTACTAGTTTTGGAGATGGAAGTAACGCTTACAAAGGGTTAGACCCGCATATAAAAGCTGCCACCAGGCCGCTAATAACTTTTAAAGAACAGAACAATGAAAGAGTTAAAGATTATTGAAGTAAAATCAGAGATTGGAGCAGGCACGAGAGGAGCCAGTTTGGGTGTAGAGGCTATGAAAATTGCCAGCCTTGACCTGAACTCTGACTTCTTCAAACAATACGAATCCATTGAAGTTGAAAATGTAAATGAATTACTTTTTGAAGGAGCCAAACATGCGCACTCCAGGTTTATCGATGGTGTATTGATCATGGAAGAACGTGTTTGCCTTGAAGTATATGAAACAATCTGGCAGGAGAATTTTCCACTGATCATGGCTGGTGATCATAGCACAGCATACGGTACCATCGCTGGTATAAAAAAGGCAAATCCAAAAATAAGATTAGGTGTTATCTGGATCGATGCTCACGCTGATCTACATACACCATATACTTCAACAACAGGAGACATGAACAGAATGTCCTTGGCTATGGCCTGTGGTCTTGATAATTTTGAATGTAAGGTGAATGATGTACGCGGCGAAACCCTTGAGTACCTGGAGCAGATAAAAGATGTAGGTATGCCAGGCGCGAAAATCTATCCTGAAGATATTGTTTTTATTGGTGTGCGCGAGATTGAGAAAGCAGAAAACTATCTGCTTAACAAATACAATGTCAACTTCATTGAGACGGAAGATGTTAGAAAAGTAGGGGCTGATAAAATTGCAGCGCGTGCTTTAGAGATGCTCGACCATTGCGATATGATCTACGTATCGTTTGATGTTGATGCTATCGATTCACAATTCTCTAAAGGCACGGGCACACCCGTTGCTAACGGCATTACCGTTGATGAAGCTAAGACACTAAACGTTGAGCTGGCAAAGAGCTCTAAAATCTGTGCGTGGGAAATTGTAGAAGTAAACCCAACACTGGACACTGAAAATAAAATGGCTGAGTGTGCTTTTGAAATTATGGAAGCTACGGCGAAGTCAATTGTTAACAGACCTGTATTGGCGGAGTAGTTAATCGTTAAAAGTTGATAGTTTAAGGTTCAAAGTTCATGGTTAACTTTGAACCTTAAACTTTGAACTAAAAAAATCCCGCCCGAACTTCTTATCAACACATGGCGACTCTTCCAAAACTCAAATTATCATTTGTACTTTTTGTTGAGATCCTGGTCTTTCTTGAAATCCTTGGTGTTGTAATACTTTCATTTCGTCGCTTGTTTGAAATTGATATAAATGATGGCGATAAAATGATTATCTGGTATGTTACTGTGCTCTTTTTTATTGCTTTTAATCTTCTTCTCTTATTCTCTATATCAAAACGCTTTGTTGATTATCATTTAAAGAATGTAACACGCCGTTACCTGCTGTTGAAAGGCTTGCTTATCGTTTATATCATTCCCTGCATCATAATCTGTTATATGCTTCTTACGTGGATAAATTATTTCTACAGTGAATTGTTTATCAGTTTCATACTTTCGTTAATGATCTATCTTGGAATGTTGTTCTCAAGAAGAATTTAATATTTAACACTATCTCTTATAAAACTTAAAGTCAAAAGTAATGGAGCAAAAACTATTACAGGAACTTAGAATATTGAAATGGTATGCTGCAGGCTTAACCTTGGTCGTACTCTTTCTGCTAAGTAATCTTTTTCTTAAGAAAGATAAACATCTTGCTGTCGGTGAGCTTGATGTTGAGCGTATAAACATCGTTGAAAATGATGGGGCCGTGAAAATGGTTATCAGCAATAAACAACGACAACATCCTGGAATGCTAAATGGCAAAACTCTTCAACCTCGCGAGCGTGATGCCGGAATTATTTTCTTTAACTCATCTGGTGACGAATGTGGTGGTCTGGTATATGATGGCTCTGCAAAAGAAGCAAGCTTAACATTCTCTGTTGATCAGTTTCGTAATGATCAGCTTATGCAGTTACAGTATCTTCAAAATACGTTAGGGGATTCAATAAAACGCCATTACGGATTAAAACTATGGGACAGGGCCGAAAGCTTTACGCTGAGCCAGCAGGTAGCGTTGGTTGATTCGTTGAAACGTCTCGGAAATGAATCGATCATGAATGAAAAAATTCAGCAGTTAAAAGATAAAGGTTTGCTTGGCGTTGAGAGAATGTTTGCTGGTAAGACCGATGAAAATGAAGTTGGTCTGTTCATACGCGATAGTAAAGGTCGAATTCGTATCAAGATATTTTGCGACGACAAAAATCAACCACGGATAGTAATGTTTAATGAAGATGGCAGCGAGCTGAAAAATAGGTAGAGCTTTTCTCCAATAGAAATTAGACTTAAATCTCCCTCAAAAAATAAGAGAGATTTAAGTTGAGTCTTAATCCGCCAACTCCGCAAGCCTCAATAACTCTCCTGCAACTTTTATTTTTCTGGCTTCAACATTTTTAAGACTGATGGTAAATCCGAGTCTGTCATCATCTTGTGTAAAGAAATTAATGCCAGCGCCTTTCTTAACCAATCCATCTCGCTGACCTACGATAAGCACTGATTTGTCCTTGATGAAATTTATGATTTGCGGCATTTCTTTACTAAGCCCTTCCGTTACATATAACATTTGACAACCTGTAATGGCATTGACATCCTGAGTTTGTAGCACCGTAATAGATTTTCCGTCGGGTGTCTTCTTTATGGATGCAAGCTTGTTAAGCTCCGTTGTTATTGGCGAATCACCCAACACTACAATTGTAAAACTACTTTCAACAACTGGCCAGTTTGTGTATTTGATGAAATTATACATAAACAAAACCTGTGCTTTATAGTCGACTGATTGAGCCTTTCCTGACGAATGCACAAAGCACAGGCATGTAAAAAAAATGCCGGCTATTTTTTGATACGATCTCATAATCACTTCGAATTAAAATTAAGGTTGTAGGATAATTTGAATAAGAATTCGCGAGACATTGAGGGATATGAACCGGTTACTGTAAAATAGGGAGACAGATAATTGTAAGCTTTATTAAACACATTGCTTACACCTAATCCACCATCAAGCCCACGGAGAGGTGTTTTCCAATACACAAAAATGTTGGCGAGCAATGTAGGATCAAGTTTTACGATGTTGTTTTTAAAACCTCCTTGTGACTGCTGTTGCAGTTCATATCCATAGCGCGTACCATATAGAATGATGGTTGGACTTACAGAAATATTTTTGTGTACGTTAATACTTCCGTTGATAGTTGCCTTATGTGTTGGAAAAGCCAGCAGACTACTCTTATCTAACTGACTTCCGCTAGGAACAATGGCGTCAGAAGAAGTAAACTGTCGCGTTGCATACGTACTGATCTTACTTAGCCCATTTACACTATAGAAGGAATAGTTGGCATCAAGATAGCCCCATGATTTTTTCCATTTCCATTGCGCCTCAAGTCCCCGCGTTCCTGCATTGTTGCCATTGGTGTAGAGATTGAGGTCGCTGATATAAATGATTGGGTCCTTGATACTGCTTTGGTAAAGGTTAAGCGTAACCACCATATCTCTGGTTATCTGGTAGCCTGTTTCCAACTCGATGATTGATGTCTTTTCAGGATTGATCCCGCTGTTGTTTGCTGTTCCGTTAGTACCAACTTGCCGCACACCTAGTACAATATTTTGAATCGTTGGTGCACGGAACGAACCACTGTATAATAATTTAAAATTCCATTGTTCAATTTTCTTTGTAAGGCCAACACGCGGAACAAATGCTTTACCATATTTGGAGTTGTGATCATAGCGGGCACCGAGAATGATATTAGCAAGCCTGTGCTTCAACATCATCTGAGTAAAGAAAGCATAATTGCCGTATGAAATAGAAGTAACGCTGCCATCTGTTGTCTGAATAGAATCTCTTTTATTAATAGCTTTGTCTTTAAAAAATTCTGAGCCAGCTGTGACATTTATTTTTCTTGATGGATTATAGATAAATAACACCCCGGCTTTCATTCGCTCCGCAGTGGTTTGAGAATAGGTTGAGCCGGTATTCAAATTCTTAGTCTGTGGATCTTGCCTGATGTAACTGATGACCGGAGTTAGCGTCAGCTTTTTTGAAAACTTAACATCATATTTTATTTCTGATGTAGACGAAAATGCTCTTCGACTAAGAAGCCATTTGCCAGTAGTGGTGTCAACATCGTCATGAATAGTGGATTCATAGTTATCTAAAACAGTTTTGAATGAGAAACCTTTATTCTGAACTTTAAAGTTGAGCATGAAGGGATTTGCACGAGAGTTACCCGCAAAGCTTTGATATGAACCGGATAATGAGGGAGCTGAACCGGGTCCTCCACCGCCGCTGAGTCCCTGACTTACAATAGCGGTTCTATCACTCTTGTTGCCTTGTCCTACAATACCAGTCAAACTGAAGTCCCAGTTCTTTAATGTATTTCCAACGCCGAACTCAACGTTTCTTCTTGCATACGCATTGCTTGTTTGCCCGTATGTGGTGTTAACATATCCGCCTTTTAATTCACTTCCTTTTTTTGTAATGATGTTGATCACACCTAACTCAGCGAAGCCTCCATAGATGGCAGAGCCGGGACCACGGATGATCTCGATGCGACTGATGTTAGCAACCGAGAAGTGATTGCCGAATGAAAGCGTAGCGGAAAAAATATCGTTCATAAGTAGGCCATCCATCAGCAATAGAATTTTGCCTTCATTAACCCAATTGCCACGCACACCTAAACCAATCTTTCCATTTCCGTCATAGGCAAAATCAAATCCAGGCACTAATCTGAAAACATCAATAAGATCTCTTGCACCTGATTTTTTGATTTCTTCTTCTGTAATCAAACTCACAATGCTCGGACTCTCTCGCGTCGATAATGTTTTTTGAGAAGCTACCGACATGAGTGAGTTAAGAAATTTTTCCAGCTCACTTGATACACCCGAAGCCTTTACTTTTTGAAGGTCTTCGAGACTCATGTCATAATACTTGGCCAGCGAATCAGTTGTTAACGTTTCCTGGGCAAATACTGTTGAAGTTATTGCGATCAGGAAAACAGGTATAAAGTATTTCATTTTGAAAAGTGTTATTATTAAACATTGGGTATAATTACGATGCGATCTTTTCATGAAGTGTGTTGTCGTGAAAGACAAGATTATTTCCTTTGTTGTTAATGGAAGTTTCTTCATTCGGAAATGAAAGCCTGAAATTGGAATATTCATTTTCTATGCTTTTCACTGTGATGTTTCCGCCAATAGCCGACACCTGGAGCTTCACCAGGTAAAGGCCAAGTCCTTTGCCTTCAGTATGTAAATGAAAACGCTTATACATTTTGAATATATCATCACCAAATCTGTTGAGGTCAATGCCAAGACCATTGTCTATGATTTCAATAAAACTTCCGTTGGGATCAACACCTGACGTGATCTCGATAATG
>DATCRE010000597.1:0-19412 GCA_036569145.1 Cyclobacteriaceae bacterium | reverse complement strand
CCAAAGTATATTTAAGAGAATCATTAAATGAATCGACAACCTATACCTTCCAGGCTGCCCTTCACCCGATTCCTTCAGGCATCTACCTTCTGACACTGGAGGTAAACACGGATGTCTATACTAAACGGGTTGTTATTAAGTAGACAACGTTAAAAGGTATGTCTTTCGTAACGAGATCCATTAAAGAAATTCGCTTAATGTATAATTATTTTGGTGCTTCGCTACCAAGCGTATACTCCACCATATTTATTTGCAATCCGCATTCTTCTTTGAAATCTTCTCCTTCCATCAGAATCTCATCATCATCAGGGTCTGGGTAATGCCAGTTTACAACTACTGAAGTTCCGTTTTTCTCCTGTATATTCCTGAGATTGCGTAACATTTCAAGTATAGCACGCGATGAGCTTGTATTAAAATAATTAAGCTTTATATCCAGTTGAATGGCAGCACCCCCTGCCTCTATATAGTTTGTAAACCAGTCTGCTATTTTTTTATAAAATTCATAAGGCTCTTCCAGGTATGATTCTCCGCTAATGCTGCAATGACCTGATGCTTTAATCAACTTTACTGCTGGTGAAAAATATATGTCTCTTGATCCTTCCAATATTAAATCTTCCATAATCTTCATTAATAACTGCTTAGAAAAAATTATTTAAAAAGGTAATCATCATACCTATTTGAAAATGTTAACGCTGATAGAAAAGAAAGAATGTTTGTCGTCAATCTTTCTGGAATCAATCTCTAGGGGTAGATCTACTTTTAGCGCCACTTGTATGAGGCCTATATTTCCTCCCTTATGATCGACTGGTGTTTCCTGGCTTATGTATTTTCGTTTCATGGCGCGAAGGCTTTCATGGTCAAGTGCATTAATCTCTTTGCATTTTATGATGATTTGTTCTAATACATCATTTTTTATCATATTTCCCGACACCAATTTGAATTTGGTTGCTGTCTCATATACTACCAGCATTCCAACACCCCACTTGCTTACAGATTCCAGTTGATTTTTTTCAGCAGAATATAGAGAGACGTTCTGCGCCAGTTCCATGAAGACAGCAAATAGCCGCTTGCCTACTTTGGGAGATTCAAAAGCCTTTTTTCTGATCTTATTGCCGATCTCTGACAGAATAACATCATCAAATGGTCCTTTGTAATAAACGATTATATCCTGGTCGTTCATGGTATGGTACAAGTCTGTTAATCCACTCTTTGTATTGTTCATTATTATTTTTAAATATTCTTAATTATTTTTTTCTAAAGCTTTACACCTACCACTGTTATGTCATCGCGTTGCTCAGCATTTTGCTGATGATCGGCCAATGCTTCTTCAAATAATTGCTTCTGCTCCTGTGTGTTTTTGTTGTATACTTCACTGATCAGTTTTTTGAAGCGCTTTTTGTTGAACCGTATTCGAAGTGGATTATTCTGATCAACATATCCATCTGTAGTCAGATACAACGCATCACCTTTTTGAAGTTCAACTTCATGATTAGAGAAGTTACGCTCTACACCGGCGTTGGCTCCTCCAATAGACTTTCTGTCTCCTTCAAGTTCTATCAGTGTACCATTTTTTATAACATATAAGGTTTGCTTGGCTCCGGCAAACACAAGACGAGTAGTATCTCCTTCACCGGGTTCCATCACGCATATACCCAGATCCATTCCATCATGATTCTGACTTTCCTCCTGGCTAAGTTTGGCGCGAATGCTTTCATGCAGGTTGTTTAGTATCTGGGCAGGATCTGTAAAATTTTTTTCGTTCACCAATTCATTAAGTGTGGTACTGCCTACCATCGACATCAATGCGCCTGGTACACCATGACCTGTACAATCGGCTACGGAAAAAAATTTCTTCTTATCTTTTTCTATAGCCCAATAAAAATCTCCTGAAACTATATCTTTTGGAAGATACGTGATGAAATGCTCAGGAAACATTTTTGTCATGAAGCTCGCAGAAGGGAGTATCGATTGTTGAATGCGATAGGCATAACGGATACTATGTGTTATCTTCTGGTGCTGTATTTCCAGTTGATCTTTCTGTTCGCTCAATACTTCTTGTGTAGCTCTGAGTTCTTCCATGTTCTGCGTCAGCGCTTCATTCTTTTCTTTTATTTCATGCTGTTGTTTTTTCAGCTGTGTGTTGGCTTTTCGTTTCTGGATCAGGCTATAGGCGATAATTGCCAACACCATTGTAAAGAGAGCGAAGATCCAGTAGCCATTTTTTAATTGCTGATCTTTAAATTTTTTGTCTGCCTCCAGGAGTTGTATAACTTTCTTTTGCTTTTCATCTTCTAATGCTTTTTGTTTCAGCTTCTGTTTCTGTAGTTCATGTTCATTGGCGAGCATACCTAACTGACGCTCGCGTTTCTCTGCCTCCAGTTGTTGTTGCGTGAGAGCCAACGCCTGCTCTGTACGCTCTTTTTCCAGTAGTTGATTTCTGTATTCGATAGCTTTTAGTTCCTGGTTTCGTTTTAGTATCAGAAGTTCTTTAGCTTTCAACGCAATTTCATTTTGCTGCATGTTCAATTCATGGTCTTTACGTTCAGACTCAATAGCTTCACGTTCCTGTTCGGCCAGCAATAAACGTATATCGTTTTCACTTTTCTCGATGGCAGCTTCTCGTTGCAATAGTTGTTGCCTGCGTTCCTTTTCTGCTTTTGCAAGTTTATCTTTTAATGCCTTATGTTTTTCGAAGTATGTTTTAGCTTTTGAGGCGTTGTTATCTTTATCGTAAATCAGGCTCAGTATTTTATAACTTGTTACCAGCACATCTTCTGCATGATTATCTTCACCAAGTTTGATCGCATCATTTACAGCCTTGAGTGCCCTGGATGTATTACCGCTTACGTAGTAGTTTGATGCAATGTAGTTATTGGCATTAGCCATTTCTTTTTCATTCTTCTGTCGTTCCCATATTTTCAGGGAGGCGATATAATCTTCTTTGGCTCGTGCATATTGAGTAAGATTGGTATAGGCAACACCGACATTTTGATATAGAATTGCTTTGTTTTGTTCGCTCAAATTCTTGGGCTGTTTATCAATAAGCTCGGTAACCTTGTTGAAGTATTCAGCGGATAATTTCAGATCGCTTGTTCGTTTGTAAATAAAACCAAGATTGTTGTAAGCAGACGATAACCCGGCCAAATCATTACTTTGATTATATACCTTAGCCATTTCTGAATTATATTTCTCTGCTTGCCTGTATTGTTTTGTTTGCTCGCAAAGTGAAGAAAGTTCTTTGTAGGTTTCCGTAACTTTTGTTTTGTTGGATTGCTGTTTATATAAAGCGAGTAATTCTGTTTTGTATTGAATGGCCTGGGTATACTCCTCTAATTGTTCGCAGCAATAGGCACTGCTTTCAAGCAATGCTGTGTGACGATAATCATCTTGGTTGCCTGATTTTTTATTGGCTAATTCGAAATACTTCAAGGCTTGTCTGTAGGCTGATTGCTCCTGGTAAAGCATGCCAATGGAAATATATGTAACAATCAGTTGCCTGTCGTCTTTAAGAATATCAAAAGCCTTGACTGCTGAAAAATAATATTTAAGAGCCTCGTCGTACGATTTTTTTTGTGCGCTTGCATCTGCTAATATCTGGTTGGCCCTCGCTTCGCCTCGTAGATATGAAATTTTATTAGCGTGCCACAATCCTTCTTTTGCAACGCTAATTGCTTTGTCTGCATTATGTTCTTGCAACGATGCAGCGGCTTGAGTGATTAACTTGTTTACACGCGTTGAATCTCGAAGATTATTATCCTGTGCCTGCGCAGAATATGTAAATGCCCCTGTAAGGAACAGGAGACAAGTGGCAATCCATTGGTAAGTACTTTGGGTCATGGTGTTCAAACGCATTGGGTTAGAAATTCAGATCAACACCAATAAGATACATGGCTGGCACTTTATCAGAAAAAATAAACTCTCTGTTGCTGACAGCTGTAAAGTTTCGTGCGTTGATAAAAACTGTACTCTCTTGCCAGAATTTATAAGATACTTTCATGTTAGGAATTATTTTCGAGGCAATGGCTTTCTCACCTTGTGTAGTCTTCATGTTGTATGCGCTATATAGATATAAGCTTGCACCAATATTGAGTTTATCTACCAGTGTTTTAAAAGTAGCTGTAAGTCCTCCATAATATTTTGGTGTATACAATCGATTATCATGCGTTGAATCATTTTTAAATGTTGTCTGCTGCCAGGTAGCGAAGACACGGACTTTAAACTTTCCAGAAAGGTTTGCAGACAGACTTGTTGTAAGTCCTTTTCTTTTCAATTTTACATCCGAGTTTACTCGCTGGTATGTTAATACCGAAGCCGTATCGATCGTTCGGTTTTGTAAAAGATTTGAATTGCTGACGGTGAAATATTCAACACCTAACAATATCTTATCTGTCGCATTCACGCGAGTACCGCAGGTAAGATTTTGCGTATCTGTTCCGGCTAAAGAATGATTCGTTACATTTTTTATAGTTGAACCGTTGGTTGTAATGCGCGTACTTTCATCAAAATTATCTTTTGCATACGTGCCCATATAACCGATAGAATAAGAAGAATGAACGGAGATAATATCTGCAGGGCTATACGTCAAAGCTGCCTGATAATTTATAACAGATTGACTGTTAACATTGAATAAATCTCTTCTAACGCCGGCATCAATAATAAGTTTTTCTTCGAGAAAGGAGGCACCAGCTTTTAAAAAATATCCGTAGTTGTAAAAGCTTTTGTTGCCAGCGATTATGTCTGGATAATGACTGTCGGTTGATTGATGGGGAGTGTCGTTGAAGCCCGCGCGTTGATAACTAACACCAGGTGTGATCCGGAAGTTATGAATGGTGATATTATAATACACTCTGGTGTTTATTGAATTGACGTCTACATTATATCCGGGATAACCAGCTGTAAGATTCTGGTTGCCGAAGCTATAGGAGACTTGCGTGTTCAGGTTGTAGATTCTTGCATTTAGGTTTGCGCTGTTAAGATGTGATTTACGGCGTGTGAGCGCCAGCTCTTCAAAGCCTCCGTAAACTGCTTGTGCTTCTGATTGCTGTGTTGATAAGGCAGCTTCTATTTCAACTTTTTCTGTTGGCACATACCGGATAAAAGAATTAGCTCCATAATCCTGTCGGCCCAAACTTCCTGAAGGGTTTGTCTTATCAGCTGTTGACTGATAGAAGAGCAATGAATCGGCAGGAACATAACGTTGGGCACTGAATACATAATAGGGATCTTGAAATCGTCTCATAGAATTATAATTACCTGAGAAGCGTATAAAGAATTTATCATGTACTCCAAATGTAGCAGATGCATGACTGATGACTGTCTGAGCATTACCCGGAGCAACACTGTGCTGCGAACCTCCCTGGATCGTTAACTTATTGCTCTCTGGTGTTTTTGTAATGATATTAATAACACCATTGGCTGCATCCCGCCCCATGAAAACATTAGAAGGATTTCTTACAATTTCAATGCGTTCTATATCCTTTACACCTATTGGCAGAGTTTCCCACAACACACCTCCATCGAAATAATTATTCACAGGCATGTTATTGATCATCACCAGTACCATTTTACTTCTCGAATCGTTAAGTGTTGTCATTCCACCGGGTAGTGATTCTCTTCCGAGCAGGTATACTTCGAATAAACCATTTGTAGTCTGCTGTACAAATAATCCGGGGACAAGTCGCAAGGCTTCTGGTATTGTTAATGCCCCGGAGTTTTCAATGTCTTCTTTTGTAAGTACGGAAGCGGCATAAGGAGTCTTGTTTATATTTTCTTCCCGGCCTGATGCAGATTTTATTTTGACTTCAGTGTCTCCTTCAAATTTCAAATTCAATATGTCTTGTTCTACTGTAAACTTGTAGAGGCTGCTGGAATCTTTTTTGTTTTCTTCCTGAGCGAACAACAAGCCTGATGAAAACAGGAAGCTTGCCATAAGTGTATATTGAATAACGCAGATGATATTTCTTTTCATAATCATTCCTTAAAAATCACATCCCGTAAATTCGTATGTCAGTTTATAAAATCCTTTTCTCGCAAGGGCTACATCCCTTATGTTGATGTCATAAATAAACACTTCTTCTTCCTGGTAGCCCGGATAGAATTCACCTTGTGCATATATTGGGTTGTTCAGGCCCAGGTACGGCTGAAAATAAAAACCGGAAAAATCATCTAGTATAAACTGTCGTAACGGCTTTGGTATAAGCATTTTAGGATTGAACTTATCATCATACCTGAACTGTCCCACCTGCGAACCATTGGCATCCAGTATCTTCAGGATATTACCATTTGCATCAATCGTATAATCCTGGTACACACTCAGCGAAGTCCGCTGCGCATCGTTATATTGTCTGAATCCAATAAGTTGCTGCTGATCATTATAGAGATAATCCTTAACGCCCACAGGGTTGCCAGCTCCATCACTTATGTTAATAGACTGTAAAAGTCCATTGGTACTGTACACCAATTCATTTATAGCAGCCAATGCATCGCTATCATACTCCGTGACCGTTGTTGGAATAGAATCATTGTTGTTATAAACTATTTTCCATGTTCCGGCATAATCGTTGGCAATGCTGGTGAGTCTGCCGGTATCATCATATTCGAATTGAATTGTTTCACCGAAGCCAGTTGTTATTTTGGAAAGTTTACACGTAGGTGAAATACAAGGCATAACTTCTACCGTATTTGAATAACCCGACATTTTTTCCAGTCTCTTGGCTTTTACCCTGTAATAATATGTTGTGAGATAATCAAGGCCATCAATCACCAGCGAATCACTTACCACCTCCACACTATTGTATTTTGTTAGAATAGTAGTGAAGTCCGGATCTGTAGAAACTTCCACCAGGTAACTGGCAGCTTCAGCAACAGTTGTCCAATTGGCGGTAAACTGAAATACTTTTTTTGTTGTAGCAGCAGTAGCTACGGGAGCAACAAGTGCTGCTGTTGTAGCTGCAATTGTATTGGAATTACCAGAAATAGTATTGTCCTTCTGTGCCCGCACGCGATAGTAATATTTTACTTCTGCGACAAGACCTGTTACCTGCAGACTTGTTGTGCTATCGACCTCACGTGATTGATAGCCTGTGACATAACTGGAAAATTGTGGGTCGGTTGATACATCAACAACATAACGAGTGCTTCCCAATACCGATTTCCATGAAGCAACAAAACCGGTAGAGGTAATAGATGAGGCTTCCAGCGCCACAGGCACAGGCTGAATAAAATCCGTAGCGGGTGTATTGCATTGATAAAGAAGAAAATGCACAAGCAAAATCAACCCAATACCGATTCTAAAAAAAGAATGTTTTTTCTTCATAAGCGCTCAGTGGGTTTGTTTGTTATTGTCTGCGAAAGATTTTTCATCGTAGACACGGTAATAATTGAGCCTCAAAAGTACGATCAAATGCTACAAGCGGATGGTATAATAATTACATAGGTCGGCCTCCGAAAGATTACGTAGAATTGATTCAGTAACTCGTAGTCGTGCAGATAGCGTATGATCTCACAAAAATTTTTGTTACGCCACCACGGTATCTTAAAGATGGGCTTGGCGTTCTGCTTAGCGGATAAATTCCATGAAGGTTTTAGTGCCGCGTTTGTATTTTATTCAATGTGCAGTAAAACATTCCTGGTTTTTCCGGCAACGTTATTTTACAACCGTTTACCCTTTTTTAACAGTAAAGTATGAGGAATACATGTAACTTGTGTCACTTCTTTTGGAGTAAAGTCAACGCATGTAAAACATTAAAATGAAAATAGTATGGAACATAATCAGGAAAACCCATCGAGGCGTAATGCGCTTAAAAAGTTAGTTGGTACTTCAGCCCTTGCCGTTGTGGGATCGTCCTTATCACATCGTGTTTCAGCAGCCGAGTCGGCGCTTTCAAAAGACTTGCAGGGCAAGGTGAATCACTCTGTATGCCGTTGGTGCTACAGCAGCATTCCGTTAGAAGATCTGGCAAAAGCCGCAGCCGGTATTGGGTTGTCTTCTATTGAATTGGTAGGTCCTGATGAGTGGCCTGTACTAAAAAAATATGGATTAACATCTGCTTTACCATGGGGTGCAGGTAAAGGCATTACAGAAGGTTTCAATAACCCTGCACTACATAATGAACTGGTGAAGAGTTATGAAGAGATGATTCCTAAAGTGGCAGCAGCAGGATTCAAACAAATAATCTGCTTCTCCGGTAATCGTAATGGTCTTGATGACGAGAAGGGAATTGAAAACTGTGCGGTTGGCTTAAAACGTCTTATGCCGATAGCTGAAAAATATAAAGTTACCATGGTGATGGAATTGCTCAACAGCAAAGTTGATCATCATGATTATCAATGCGATCATACACCATGGGGTGCAGCGTTAGTTGATAAAGTCGGCTCTGATCAATTTAAATTGCTTTACGACATCTATCACATGCAAATCATGGAAGGTGATGTAATTGCTACGATTAAGAAATATAACAAGTACATTTCTCATTATCACACAGGCGGCGTACCCGGCCGACATGAAATTGATGAAACACAAGAGCTGAATTATCCTGCTATCATGAAGGCTATTGTTGATACAGGCTTCAAAGGTTTCGTAGCACAAGAATTTATTCCACAGCGCGAAGATAAACTTGGCTCACTGAAACAAGGCGTTCACATTTGTGATGTAGCCTGATAGTTCAATGACTACGTCATTTTTTTAAAAGGGCCGCACTGGCAAGTGCGGCCTTTTTGTATTCCAGAGGTTGTGAAGGTCGCTATGCCAATATCTTTAGCGAACTTTGTCGAATATAAAACACACAACGTAGGGTAATCGCTCAATGATTTATGCGGTAACTTCTGGAAAATAATAGGTGTTAATGTCTGCATGTTAGTTTACTATTTTCCATCTTTGGCATACATGCAGTTGCCCTACTAACATGACCTTATTTCCATCAGTCCATTCTATTTGCAATTATAAAAAGCTGGTTGTTGTTTTATTTTTTATTCAGATTTCTTCTGTATACAACTTAACAGGTCAGTCCACACAAAACATACAAGTGGACAGCCTGAAAACAGAACTTGCAAAAGCAGCAAATGAACAACGATTTTCTATACTTGTAAAGCTAAGTAAAGTCATAAGCAAGAATAATCCTGAAGAAGCAAAACAGTTTGCGCTTCGTGCTATAAGATTGTCCAGACGCAGTCATAACTTCAATGAAGTATGTGAAGCTTACAATACGCTTGGTCATCTTTATTACACGCTGGGAGCATACGATTCTTCCATGCATTATCACAGGCAGGCCTTTACTATTGCAAGTGTACACGACAATTCGTATGAAGAAGAACAAGCCTGCCAGGGTATGGCTGAAAATTTTGTGCAGCTTATCAATGGTGACTCTGCACGTTATTATCTTCAAAAATCATTAAACATGGCTATTGCCCGGAAAGATAAAATTTCAGAGGCGAGATCGTATAACACCTGGGGCAATATTGCCATTAATGAAAATAATTTTAAAGAAGCGTTAGATAGTTATATCAAGGCAGCCAATATCTATGAAGGATTTCCTACCCAGACAACAGGTTTAGGAAAGGCTCTTGTTAATATCGCCAATGTTGAAAATATTCTCGGCGATTATGATAAAGCTCACGAGTATATAAAGAGAGGTATTGCTTTGCTTCAGAAAAATCAGGACAGCATTCAGCTGGCATATTGTTATAAACTGCGCGGTCGTATTTACAGAAAGCAATCTGTTTTTGATAAAGCGCTTGAACAATATGCTGAAGCGCTGAAAATATATGAACATACTTCGTACAAGCAACAGGCAAGCGAAACACATCTGGGCATAGGCAATATTTATTATGATATGAAGGGTTTTACGTTTGCCATGCAAGAGTATAACAAAGCTCTTCAGATAGCGAGGAGTATTGATGATGTAAATCTGATGGCGTATACCTATTCAGCGATTGCCTCTGCCTGGTATGAATTGAAGAATTACAAACTGTCAATCTTATATTATGACACCTGTTTTACTTATGCTAAAAAAAATAATAATCGATATCTTATGATGGACGGTTATCAGATACTGAGTAGTGTCTATAAAGATCAGGGTAATGATAAGAAAGCTTTTGCTGCATTGTTGGCATATTCAAATTTAAAAGATAGTCTTACCAGTGAAGAAAACAGAAACACACTGAGTGAAATGGAAGCCAAGTATCAGAACACGCAGAAGCAAAACAAAATAGAATTACTTCAAAAGAAACAACAGCTAAGACTCAGCCAATTAAGACAAAGTAAAATTATGTTACTGACGCTGATGGTGAGCATCATCTTCCTGATCATTATTGTTTACATGGGCTTTGTACGTTACAGGCTTATGAATAAATTATCAAGGCAGACAGCGATTGAAAAAATAAGGCAACAGATTGGAAAAGATCTGCATGATGATATTGGCTCAACACTCTCCAGCATTCACATCATCAGTCAGTTTGCCATTGATGAAAACAAACCCGATAATTCAGTCAAACACTTTAAGCTTATAGGCGAGCAATCATCGCGCATGCTTGAAAGCATGTCAGACATGGTGTGGTCTATTAATCCTTCAAATGATTCCATGGAGAAGATGATCATACGGTTAAGAGAATTCTGCGCTGAAATTCTGGAACCAAAAAATATTGATTTCTCCTTTACGGGTGATGATGTATTAATGAGCCAGGCAATTCCACTCGAGAAACGTAGAAATATTTTTCTGATCTTTAAGGAATTCGTTAACAACGCAGCCAAGTATAGTTCTGCCAGTAAAGTGACTGTGGTATTTGAAAAGAAAGAAGGATATTTGAGTCTGAAAATTTCGGACAACGGTGCAGGTTTTGATGTGAACAATGTGAAAAACGGTAACGGCTTGCGAAATATGAAAGACAGGGCGAAAGATATTCAGGCAACATTTCGATTTGAATCGGTAGTTGGTGCGGGAACATCGCTTGAGTTACATTTACCAGCATGATTATGGGGGTCTGTTGTTAGCCGCGGTGCTCTATATTTACAATTAAGCAGAGTAGAATCAAATATTTATGCCAGTTTTAATCGTCATTTATGAAGACAATGCCATACTCAGACAGAGTATCAGCAGCATGCTCTCCTTAAATGATCAATATAGAGTAGTAGGAGAGTTTGAATTTCCAGAGAAAATAACAGACCATGTTACAAGCTTGCATCCTGATATTATACTGATGGATATTGATATGCCGGGCATGACTGGCATTGAAGCTGTTAAAAAAGTTCGCAGGGCTGGCGTTGATGTGCCCATTCTAATGCTCACTGTTTTTGATGATAACGATCATGTTTTCGATGCCATCCGTTCAGGGGCAACCGGATATCTTTTAAAGAAACATATCCCCACCAAATTGTATGAAGCTATGAGCGATACATTGGCGGGAGGCTCACCCATGTCGCCCAGCATTGCACGGATGGTTATTGGTTCGCTGCACCAGAAGCAAAGTAAAACGGAGGACTACAATCTTACGCCAAGAGAACAAGATGTACTTCAGGCACTCTCCAAAGGAAACAGCTACAAGATGATTGCGGCTGAATACAACATTAGCATCGATACTGTAAGAGGACACATCAAAAATATTTACGAGAAATTACAAGTGCATTCGCAGACCGAAGCGGTGTCTAAAGCCATCCAGGAAAAACTTGTATAGAGCAGTGCAAAAGGTAACCGACATGTTCATGTCATAGCGCTCAACACATAGTTATATGACCTTTGTTTGAATAACAATCCATCCAAAGGTTTTATGACAAAATCTTACCTGATCTTTATTCTGATAATTTTATGCACACCTGGCGTAAAAGCGCAGACCACTGTAACAAGTAATTTTAGCAGCACGAGCGAATCCTGGTTATATGATCAGGGAGTGTCAACCACAACAAATGCCATTACCTATTCGGCAACAGGAGGTAATCCTACAGGCAATGTTTCAGTTACAGTAACCAGTGGCTCAGCGCAGTTCTACGCGTTGGCACCGGCAAAATTTACAGGTAATTTCAGCGCAGCTTATAATCAGACATTAACATTTGATCTGAAACAATCAACAGCTGGTACAGATAATTCGTATGGCGATGTTATCCTCACCAATTCTGCTGCAAGCATTTCATTGTTTTATCAGCTTGCCACTAAACCCGGAACGGCATGGACATCCAACAGTGTAACATTAAATGAAGCAGGCTGGAAATATGGTTGCCCGACGTGTGGTGCTGCTACACAAGTTCAGATGAAACAAGTGTTGAGTAACCTTACATCGCTGCACATTCGTGTTAAATACAATACTTCCGCTGCAAGCTTCACTGGCAGTCTTGATAACGTAGTACTCAATTCCGCTAGTGTAGGCGCTGCACCAACCATTACTTCAATCTCGCCATTGTCAGCACTTCCCGGATCTACGATAACTATAACAGGAACGAACTTTAATGCCACACTTGCACAGAATGCAGTTTTCTTTAACGGCATAGCAGCTACCGTTACAAGTGCTACCGCTACTCAATTAAAAGTGAAGTCACCCACTTCGGCAGTTTGTGGTGCTATTACAGTAATTAACCTGGCAACAGCACAGCAGGCAGTGAGCATGCAAAGATTTAATCCACTCTACAACAATAACAACGACTATGGTGGTACAATCATTAACTCGTCTATGTCAATTGGTAGTAACACAGTGCTGCCGCTTAACAGTGCATCATCCAATAACTTTGGCGGAATAGACAAAGGTGATTTTGATGGCGATGGCTGGATAGATCTTGTCACTACAGAAACAGGATCATCATCTATTTATGTATTTAGAAATTTAGGTACAGGTGGTACTGTAAGTGCTTCGTCATTCAGTTCTAAAATTGCATTACCCAGCATGGCGGCTGCATTAGGAACAACAGTTTACCTTGCAGAAATAAAAGTTCTTGATGTTGATGGTGATGGAAAGTTAGATGTCGTATCAGCCATGGCAGGAAGCACAGCATATTTTGCAGTGTTCCGAAATCAAAGTACATCAGGTTCTGTTTCATTTGCCACGCCAGTGTTTTTTGCATACCCTTATTACAGTGCTTTTAAAATGGCCGCGGGTGATATGGATGGTGATGGACGTTTAGATCTTCTGGCGACAACAGGCACAAGTCCGGGCAATACATGGATATGTCAGAATTTAAGTACGCCCGGCACGATTGATTTTGCCTATGGCATCGGGCTTGCCACCAACTCTGGATTTAATGATCTGAAAGTATGTGACCTGAACAATGATGGTAAACCTGAAATTGTTGCTGCCGGATACAACGCTGCCCAGTTTACTATATTTACAAACACGTCTACACCTGGTGCGATGTCTTTCACCAGCTTCAATGTAACAACAACCAATGCGCGTCAACAATTGGAGATAGGTGATCTTGATGGTGACGATAAACCTGATCTGCTTTGGAGTGGCTATGGTTACACCAGTCTTTACATCATGAAGAACCTGTATGCGGGCAGCACATTTGATGCAACTTCTTTTAGTGCAGAGATAACCATACCTTCTTCAGTTACATATCCAACAGCCGTTGGCATTAGCGATATTAATGCAGACGGTAAATCAGATATTATTGCTATTGGTGTTTCTGACATGGGTGTGTTTCAGAACAACGTCACAGCTGGTGTACTTAACTCTTCATCTTTTTCAAAGAGCGTTTTATATGAAGGTGCTGTCAGTGCAGATGCCATTTATGCGGCGGGCCCTGTTGTTGCCGATCTTGACGGTGACAACAAACCTGAAGTGGCAATGGTTTACACTAACAACTCCGTTAGCGCAGTAAATAAAGCTGTATTCATTTTTCATAATGAATGTTTTCCTCCACCAGTTATCACGTCGTTAAGCTCATATCACAGCGATTACAATTCATCTGTTACAGTGAATGGAAAATACCTGAACACGTATGGTGACACGCCACAGGTACGAACAGCATCCATTAACAGCGGCAATTCAAATCTATCCAATACATCACTCACAACAACACCCATCACAGGCTCAAACACCTATAGATTGGGATTGACATTACATGGCTTGTCTGCCTATAGTCCGTTGCCATTCAATGGCACCTTTAACAGCTCACGATTAATTAATGCTTCGTCATTTCCTTCAAGCGTTGATTATGCCTTGGGAACGACATCTATTTATGATGGACTTGCTGTTGCCGATTTTGATGACGACGGAAAAACTGATTTTATAGTGAGTGATGTCGTGGGCGGATACAGCGTAGCGAAAATATACCAAAACACGATTAGCGCCGGATCGTCCATAACAACCGGAAGTTTTACTAGCATTACAAACAGTGTAGGTTCCATTCTTCATGCCAAAGCTGATGACCTTGACGGAGATGGAAAAATCGATCTGGTAGCCAATGGTCTTTTAGCTCGAAACAACAGTGGCTCACAAGTTCAGCCGATTTCTTTTGCAACAGTATTTTCACCAGCATCAAGTGTAGCAAGATTTACCACACAACACGATCTGAACAACGATGGAAAAATGGATGTCATCACAGCCACGAACAGTAATTGGATTTACATCCATCAGAACTTTACCCGAAAGGGCCCTTTCACATCATCAGGAAGTTTTTATTCCATATCAAATTCACCTGTCACCATTAATCCCGGTGGGACGTTAACGGGCTTAACGGCAGGTGACTTTGATGGTGATGGATGGGAGGATATTGCGTATGGCGTAGGGAACACAACGGGCAACTTAACCATACTGCGAAATGTAGGAACGCCCACCAATTTAATTACAACAAGTCAGTTTGCGCCTGCTGTCACTTTCACTGCAGCATCAGCGCCTGCTTATATTGTTACAGATGATTTTGACAACGATGGAAAGCTTGATATTGCTATTGGCAATAACACCAGCACATTCATCTCTGTATATCTCAACAAAAGTACTGTTGGCTCACTTAGTTTCACCCGCCAGGATTTTACTTCACTAACCGGAGCCGTTGGCATTGATGCCGCCGACCTCGATGGAGACGGTAAAAACGAAATCATTGTTATTCACCAGACGGCTTATAATGCGGGAGCCTTTTCGATCTTTAAAAACAACAGCACAACAGGTAATCTCTCTTTTGCATCGCATGTAGATTACGTACTGCCGGCAGCACCAGTAAGTCTTGCTATTGCTGATCTCAATATGGATTCTAAACCGGATATTGTTGTTACCAGGAATGCAGCCAGCACTGGCACTGCTGTTGTTTCTATTTTTGAAAATAAAATTGCAACACCAGTTATTTCCATCGAAACGCAGCCAACCACTCCGGTTTCGGTTTGCAGTGGTTCATCTGTTTCGTTAACCGTGAGTGCTTCAGGTACAACAAACATTCAATATCAATGGCAGGTATTCAACACAACGTCTGGTGGATATGTTGATCTGACAAATACCAGCGTGTACTCAAACGTACTGACAACGCAAATAACGATTAATGCAAGCAGTAATGGCGGTATGAGCGTTGCTCAATACCGATGCAAAGTGAGTGGAGATTTTGCATCGCCAGCATATTCAAATAGTGCTTCGGTTACAACATATCCATTGCCTGCACCGCCTTCGGCAACGGATGTAGGCAGTTGTGTTCCGGCTAGTCTAAAATTAACAGCAACAGATGCCGATGAAGGAGAGTATTATAACTGGTATGATCAGAATGGACTTATCAACGGACAACATGGCGATACGTACACCACACCTTTTCTTTCATCGACAACAACGTATGGTGTTTCTATTGTCGAGTACGGAAGCTTATGTGAAAGCACACAAACCATTATTAAAGCTACTATCGATGCTACACTATGCAATGATCAGCCTCCGGTAATTGTGCCTGCTAATCTGGCTACTACCATTGGAGGAGAAACACAACTTAACCTGATGAGTATTATTTCTGATCCTGATGACAATCTGGATATTGCATCCATCACAATCGTTGATCAACCTTCCAGCGGGGCTGTTGCCACAATAACATCCGATACAATTCTGCAGGTTAGTTACAGTGGATTACAATTTTCAGGAGAAGACCAATTGAGAATTAAAGTTTGTGACCAGGCCATGTCGTGTACTGAAAATGAAATCACCATTAACGTTGGTGATCAGGTAAATGTATACAATGCCGTATCACCCAATGGTGATGGTAAAAATGACATCTTCTACCTGCAGTTTATTGATGTGCTCAGCGCAACAAAAGAAAATGAAGTATTCATCTATAATCGTTGGGGCGATGAAGTTTACTCCGTGCGAAATTATAATAACACCACACGTGTGTTCACTGGCTACAGTTCAGATGGAAAATTGTTGCCTTCGGGTATCTATCTCTACAAAGTAATTTATCATGGCAGCACACCATCCATCAATGGATACCTGGAACTGAAATATTAACAGATGCAATGTTAATCATCAAACAACAATTGAATTTAAACGCAATACGATGTTAAAAAATATTTTTCTTACAGCTTTTGCCCTTGCATTGACATGTGCAGCGAACGCTCAACCGGGGATACAACTTTCAGATAGCAGGCAGGAAATCCGCCGTTATCCGAATCAATCCCATAAGTTCACTTCTGATGCAAAAGTGATCGCGACTTCTTGTTACAACAATGAATATTAAATAAAATCCTGTCTATGAATAGCTTTAAAAAATTTTCACAATTTACCTGCACTTTTTTTCTGGCACTGATTCTTTTCTCCTGTAAGAATGATGATTTAGCTCCAGTGCCAACCATAACTGCATTATCTCAGGACAGCGGATCTGTCGGCTTAACTATTTTTATCTCAGGCAATAACTTTAGCGCAATAGCCGATGCCAATATTGTAAAGTTTAATGGCACGCAAGCAACTGTAACGGCAGCAACAACAACTTCACTTTCTGTAACCGTGCCAGCAGGAGCAACGACAGGTAAAGTTACTGTGCAGGTGAACAAAGCTATTGCAACATCACCAAACGACTTCACCATTACAGCAAGTCAGGATGATTTCAGGGTGAAGGAAATACAATCTGGAGATGTTTGGGTTAGTGTATATAATTACGATGCCAACGGTGTTCTCACCTCTGTTGAAAATTATAATGCCGATAAGAGTCAGTTAGTATACAGTGAAACTTTTTCTTACAATGAGGCTGATGCATTGATCACTTCCGTCACCGTTTACCCCACAAGTTCCCTGGCAGCAAAATTTGATTACACATACAATAGTGGCCAGCTTGTTAAAAGAGTATTGTCGCATGCTCCTGTTTCAGGAGGCGTGATTGGTGCTTATACAGTTTTTAATATTAAGGAATATACTATAGTGAATAACCAGATCAGCGCCTTTACCCTGAAGGATGGAAGTGATAAAGTGTTGGATTCTGCAACCTATACTTATACTACTGTCAATGGCGATCCTCAGATTTTAATTCATCATATAACTCCAAGTGTTGCTGATGCTACTACTGTTTATTATGCGAATGTCACGGATACGGATTCAACACCCGATCCAGAGAATAGCAATCATCTTTTAATAAAAAATTTTACTTTATCCTCTAATCATAAATTAGATTACACAAACACCTATACAACAAATGATGTTGGACTGCTCCATGATTTTACTTCAACGTATCCGAACAGCCCTTCCTATTCAGGTACGCTGACATACGTGTATGAAGCGAAGTAAATCAATTAATGCTGATGGTATTGAATTTAAAACGTAAGCCAATGATAAAAAATTTATTTCTTGTGACATTCACTCTTGCGTTGTCATACGCAACGTATGCTCAGCAAGATCCACTTTACTCGCAATACCTGAGTAACCCTGTTGTTATCAATCCTGCGTACACTGGTTTAACCAATGATTTTAACACAACGCTGAGTATTCGTAAACAATGGAATGGTCTGGATGGAAGTCCATCGACAGCCAATCTTAATTCAAGCTTGTCTATTTTGAAAAATACGGCGGGAGCGGGAGTGATGGTTATTTCGGATGTGATCGGCAACCAGACTACCACAGAGTTTTATGCAATGGGTTCATACCGTGTGAGATTAACAATAAACACTACGCTATCGTTTGGCTTGCAGGCTGGAGTACAAGATTTCAATATCAACAAAAATAAAGTCACTCCCTATGATAAAACAGATAACCTCTTTCAGAGTGTCAACCAGATAAAACCAGAGATTGGCTCCGGACTCATTCTTACTTCTGAAAAATTTCTCGTTGGAATTTCAGTGCCAAGAATGTTGAAGCCTGGCATAAACGTTATGGGCAGCCAGGAAAATCTTTATACGCAGCACTTCTATCTTACTGGCTCGTATAATTTTATGATCTCCGACAGACTCACATTCAAGCCTGCAGCGCTCATAAAATATGTAAAAGGCGCACCGATGTCGGTTGATCTTAATCCTTCGTTGATTGTAAATGGAAAAGTACAGGTGGGAGCGTTGGCCAGAAACCTCAATACGTTTGGTTTGTTTGGAAAAGCTTTGATCAGTGATAAATTCCTGGTGGGCTATACGTATGAAATCCCAACCAAAAAATCTGTAGGCCCTCAATTCATGACGTATGAAGTTACATTGGGATTAAGAATTAAAACTGTTCATTATCATAAGGGAGCATCACTGCTTTAAGATAATCTTGCCTAAGATCTAAAAATACTTTGTTCGTAGGTTGGTTAGCCTCTGTTTTAATAGACAGGAGCTTTCTTTAATACTTTCTAATTTTTATCACTGAGTCTCCGCTATTGATTATGCACATAGGTGACTCTGGTCAGAAAATATTACACACAACAATTTGTTGCCGGTCGCTGGGACATTGTCCCTGCTTCATTCGTAGTTTGCATTTCTATTACACCATTAATAGTCTTCATTGAACTGTCGACAATTTGTCGACAGTTCAAGTCCGTCTTCGGTTTTTACTCGGTTTTTCATCTTGAACTAATAATCACGTGGGTTCGTGCTGTCGGTTAAAACCTCAATAACATCAATAATTGAGAAGTACCACTGTTCCGATTTCTCATCCCAATGAGTTCGTACTTTCCTGGATTCAAATAGCTTTATGTTACTCACTGTTCCTTACTTATACTTTGGTAAAATTAGTAGATTTCACAAATGTAGAAACTGTAAATCTATGCACGCCCATTATCCTGCCAATGGCGCTGTGAGACACCTTTTTGTCAAGATATTGTTTGATCTCCTTCTCCTTGCCCGTTAATGTATTGATTTCCTTCCTTTAGGTCTTCCAAGGATTACCACACCTTCTTTACAATTAAGTGTTTGATACCTCAACAACTTCCATTGATAGATTTCATAATTAATCTTTATTTTGCGGCGTTTTTAACGCGATGCTCCAGGTACTCACAAAAGAATTCAACAGTTTTCTCAATTCGCTCATTGCGTATCTGGTTATTGGTGTGTTCCTCACGGGCATTGGTC
>DATCRE010000596.1:0-4884 GCA_036569145.1 Cyclobacteriaceae bacterium | reverse complement strand
ATAAATTTCAAAACCAGCTTAGAGTCTAATCTCACACGCGGAAAATAATCATCAAGTCTCTTAACGCGTTCATCATCTGATAAATCATCAAGAACAGGAATAACACGTTGCTTTAATTGTTCTGACAAAAACACATCTAACAACTCAATAGCGTATGTAATACCTTCTGCGGTACCACTATCAATATTTTCTTTTACAAGCTGTATAGAACGCGTGTCATACAACATGGCCAACAGCATGTAAATGTGATCAATATCACTTTGAATTTCCCATCGAAGAGAATTTTTTATCTGCTGACTGAATCCCTCATTCCCAATTTCAAGCACAGCGCTAAGATTCCAGCGTATATCGGCTATGTCAGATTCAAGTGCATACTTAATTCGGGTGATTTGAGAAATCCCTGCTTTGAAACCACATTCTCCCAATGAAAGAAGCGCCTGCGATACGACAACCTTATTGGGATAGTCAATTTTATTCCATAGTTGTTCGCGTGCGCGCTGCCCTCCTATCCTACCCATTACCTGGATTATCTTCAGCATAACCTGGGTATTTTGACCACTACGGAAAAACGCTGACTCCAGAGGTTGTAACGTATCAATACCAATGAGTACAAGTGTATTCATAGCCTGATTGCTGAAAATAGGATTTCCCAGGTTTTCAATCAGTGAGTTAATAACTTCAAAATTGTGTTTCTTAACAGCCGTCTTGATAGCAGTATTTCTTACTTTAAGCTCAGCATCATTGAGCAGTTCCATCAGAAAAGATGTGCATTCATCTTTAGAAGTATGGAGCAACAACTCCGCTGCATAGAGCCTGTCGTTCGCATCTGAAGAACGGGTAAGTCGCTGAATTCTGTTCTTTGTAATGTCACCTCCATTATCAATAATAAGTTGAAGGTCTGTGATGCTCAATACATTTTTCTGAACGCCAGATGCTTTCGTTTCATCTAATCGGATAACATATTTATCAGATACAGATAACCCTTTCAATTCATTCATTCTTACCTGCGCAAAATGACGAATTGATTCATTGTCATTTTTCATCAGGTTATTAACCCAGGCAGGAATCTGCGCCGCATTCAATTTTTCTAATAACTTAAATGAAAAGACAGCCTTGCCTGACGATGGCACCGAGAGCATCTGTTCAAGACGAGAGGTTATGATCGCAAATCCTCTTTCCAGTTTATCCTGGTGAAAATCAGGAGCCTCTAGCTTTTGCCTGATCTTTGTACGATAGCCATTGTAGATATTATTAACAACCAGAAAATAAATGCTAACAAGTACAAGAATTAAAATAGAAATATGAATGACCTCGAAAAATGGCAATAATGCAAAAAGAAAAATGAGAAGGCCTGCAACAAACCTTGAGCCCTCGTTCACCATACCTTCAATTTTGGATTGAATGCTGAATCTTATTTTACTATCCAGCGGAATGAAGAATAACTTAAAGACGGGATTCTCCATAGAGTCCCGTAATGTCCAACTAAACATCCTGCTTAATGCAACGAACAGGAAGAAATAAATAAAACCTAATGGTGACGTTGCTTTTTCAAAACCAAAGAACAACCCTGCTACTACAGAACCAAAAGCAAATAATCCTAATACCAATGGAAGAAGAAACAAGGAAATCCGAAGCCCATAGTTGCTTATAATTTTATTGTTCACAAAAGTCTGCATGATAAGACTCAATCCATATACAGAGCCCGTGAAGAAGGCATTGAAGTTGGTCATTTCACGTTGATTAGGATACTGCTCTTGCACCAGCTTTTGAAATGAGTATTGATTAAAAACAAACGTGACCATGGATATCAGCAAGAAGGCCGACAACAGTAGTATATAGGGATCCTTAATGAGTTTACTCCATTTTGCATGTCGCCTTACGGTTGCACCAAACTCACGCGGGTCATTTTTTGAGATACCAAAAGATGCAGAAATAGTGATGAACAACGCTAACGTAGCCGTCATACTAAGACTGCATACCAACAAATAATCTTCAGTATTGCTGATCAGTTTACCGGTAAAGGGAATAACAAACGAAGCGATGATAGCCGCTATTAATTGACCGGTATCAATCCACCCAATAATACGTTTTGACTGCCTGAAGTTGAAGAGTCGACCAAAAATTCCCCAAAAGCTTAACAACAAAATAGCTGTTATAGGGCCTGTCATACAATAGATGGCAAACACCAGGAAATTACCCCACTCTGGTTTTCCAAAGCGAAGAAGTAAATAGGCCGTTACGGTAAATGAGAAAATTAAAACTACACTAATCAGCGTAAGCGATGTAAACTTTATCCTGTTTTGAAAGAAAGAGAACAATGCCGTTGATATAATACCAAGTGCACCTGCAATCAAAAAGGCTCTGTTTAGATAAACACCAAGACGGTTAAGAAAAAGAGAATCGGCTGTTACCTGATAAGTGGCAATAAAAACCCCCATAAAGAAACCTGTGCATAACATCAGCACAATTTGTTTCTGTTCCTGAGTCTTGATCTGAAGTGAACCTACAAACCGATTTGCCATAGCTTAAATTCAAATATAATTAAAAAGCCGGCCTGAATACGCTTCAGGCCGGCTTTCTTTATCTTTTTGAAATAAGATATTACTTCTTGGTGGCCGTGCTATCAGCTTTTACACCCGATGTTTTCTCGTTCTTGTATGCATCGTTCAGACCAGTGATAACATCATTTGTTATATCAAGTCCAGGATTACCATAAAACACGTCGCTGGTGGCATCATACTTCAACACTACCTGAAGTCCTTTTTCAGCACCATAACCTTTTAGGAAAGCTGTGATTCTGTCGTAAAGAGCCTTACTTAATTTAGCTTGTTCATCATTCATCTGCTGGTTCAGGCTTTGCTCATACAACTGAAGATTTTGTTGCTTTTTGCCAAGATCTTCCTCCAACGCTTTTTGTTGCGTGAATGTAAGGTTGTTAACATTGCGCTGATAGTTTGCTATTTCATTTTGTAAGCCTTGCGCGCGGTTGCGTAATTCAGCTTCAAGCTTCTGGCTTTTTTCTTCCAGTGTTTTGCGATTTACTTCAAGATAATCGTAATGTTTTAAAACGCTGTCTGAATTGAAGTAAGCCACTGTAAGATCGCCAACAGCTACAGATGAGGTTGTGCTACCTCCTGCAGACTTCTTTCCAGAAAAGTGTAAAAAGTAAAGAACACCTACCGCAACCAGCAGTACAATGTTTAAAATAATCGACAAATTCTTCATGTTAGGGTTCAAGTTTCAGGGCGCAAATATAATGGAATTTGCGAATTGGGGACATGCCGTTAGAATCAAAGTAAAAAGTTAGGGATTAGTAGCGGATCAGATAGCCTCATCCTGGGTTTGAAAAGTGTAGTGCGTCTCGTCTAGCGAAAGCGTATCTTCATTATAATCTTTTATAAATCGAAGAATAGTCTTCTCCGTAATCTCTTCAACATGCAATCCGATATCCAGGCCAACCATGCCCGTACCTGCATTGGCATCTATATCAACATGTTCCTTCACTTTTACAGCCTCATCTTCTTCGAGCTCCATAATGACTTCGGCCATAAATAAACCTATCTCCTCTTCAAGAGGATCTAGCGCTTCCAGGTTTCCATTCTCATCCTCATCATAGGTAATCTTTTTATACTGGGGAAAATGTCTGGCTGCGCGATGTTCCGCAATTTCAAATAATTCACTCTCGTGCTGAAGTCTTAATGTGTACATAACAGCATCATAAACTACTTCGCGACCTTCATATTTACCAATGAAATAAAAGTGAGCATACTCCTCTGATTGTTCATCTTCAGTATCCAAGATAAACTGCTTTCCTGAATCTTTTATTTTCAGAAAATACTCTTGAATATCTAGCTCGTCTGCCATTAGTTCTCGTTCCATGAAATTGTTACATTAATATAATTATAAATTACTAAAAACCCTTAATTAATCTGGCTAAAATAATTGCTGTTTAACACTTATTTCCGAGCTAAACAACACTATTTTCATCTGGCTGTCACTTTAAAATAGTAATTAGTTAAAAATCATTGATTGTCAGAAATTAGCAATAGTTTCTGATTCGATAAAAAATATTATCGTCGGCTCTTGCTAAAAAATCGATGAGTCTAATTGAAAGCAGCCTTGCCCCATTCAGCTTTTTCAGTGTCAGACCAGAGGTGGGGAAAGAAAATAATCTTTTGAAAACGAGGCGGTAAATATTTCTGCCAGTTAGTTCCACCTGTTGCCTTAATATCCTCCGGATCTTTTTGAAGATACTTTCCTGCAGACTTTAAATGAGCCAATGGCCAAAGTATATTCGCCAGTTGATCAAACTCACGAAGTCTTGATTTTATATTTTCTGAATTCGGAAATTTGCTCTGTTGAAGTTTTAAAAGATTACGGTCAGCATATTTTATAGCTGTTTCCAGAAACATCTTCATATACTTTTCTTCAAATTGCCGAAGTGTTAACGTCTTCTTACCTGAGGCTAACTCAGTAGCACCACTTTTCCAGTATAGATTTTCAATTTGATCTTTAATATCCTGGTGCGACGATTCGCGATAAGAGAAGCTTGTGAGGTTTATAATGTTTGTTGAACAGATTTCAATGAGTCTGTATTGAGCAGACTGAAAACCACTCGCGGGAAGCAACGCCATTCTGAATTTCAGAAACTGATCTTTTTCCATTCCGTCAACCATTACGGCAAAAGAACTTTCCAGTTGTGTGAAATATTGAATCATCCTATTCAGTCGGGCAACGAAAAAGTCTTCTGTCAGATTTTCGTTAAATGCTATCTGTTCAATTTCTAAAAGTATCAGCTTAAAATATAATTCAGTAATTTGATGATAGATGATAAAAATCTTTTCATCCGGAAAACTTGTCTTGGGATTTTGAAGACTCAGCAAT
>DATCRE010000595.1:0-18135 GCA_036569145.1 Cyclobacteriaceae bacterium | reverse complement strand
TATAAGCTTTGAAAAGTAACTCCAATGGCAAATCAAATTCTCTTGTAATCACTAATTCCTGCTTGCCATCCTGGGCATCGATTTTTGTTTTTCGTTCCATGCTGTTCTATTTTTTGGGTTTGTATTTTTTCATGATGGCTTCTAATTTATTGAATCGGTCATCCCACATTTTGCGAAATGGTTCGATGAAGTCAGCTACTTCTTTCATTTTTTTAGCGTTAAAGTGATAGTAAATCTCCCTGCCGGTTTGTTCTTGCTTAAGCAATTCACATTCGGTAAGTATCTGCAAGTGTTTTGAAACCGTTGGTCTTGCAGAGTCAAAGTTTGCAGCAATTGAACCTGCAGTCATAGATTGCGAGGCCACTAGCAGAAGTATAGCCCTTCTTGTCGGGTCCGCAATGGCCTGAAATACATCTCGTCTTAAATTCATTATGTAGCTATTTGACTACGAATATATGTGTAGTTATTTAACTACGCAATTTTTTTTGTGATTTTTTTCTGATGTATATATAAACTAATGGCTTATCTTGAGAGTTAATGGCAAATCGAACCAATTAAAGAAGGCTTATATAATGAAACGACTGAAACATCTTTTGACGATCATTTTTCTGACAGTTCTCCTTTCATGTGCAACTACAAAGTCAACATCGGTTCTTTACTCTGATAACTACGATAAAGCAACCAACCGGACTTCAATAATGATTTTTCCCTATGGGGAAGTCAAAGTTCCTGGCAAATGGACCAAGACGAGAGAAAACGCAGTTAGCGGACAGTATTTTTTTATCGGTCAGGATTCTACGCGAATCGCTATTGCATTACAACCCTGGAATAAATATGAATTCTCGAATAACAGGCCAGAGATAACACCTGATAATTTTGTAAGAAAATTTTATGAATGGGACGCAAACTATTTAAAGGAGCAAACTAAGGGACAGTTAAGAATTTTGAGAGAGAATAAGGAAAAGAATTATTTGATTTGGAATCTCTCAGGTGGACAAAGCTTAAATGACTATTTCCTATTTGGATTGAAAGGAAAAACGGCTTACAATCTAAACGTTGCGACTGACAAATGGGACGAGGAAAGAAAAGTTAATTTTCTCGAACAACTATATAGTGAGTGATGGCGATTACAAACTATTTGCAATGGCTTGTGTTCAGAGTTTATTTGTAAATATCTTTACTATAGAGTAAATGCCTACGCAGATTTCAAAATGATCGAAGCACTTAAACAGAACATTGCTAAACATATATCGATCTCGGATAAAGAGATGGAAGAGTTCTGTAGTTTGTTCAAGCCAAAATTGGTTAAGAAAAAAGATTATCTTCTGAGAGAGGGTGAAATATGTAGCTTCGAAGGGTTAGTTGCTGAAGGACTTTTCCGGGTCTACCATATTGATCGCAATGGTATTGAACAAGTTCTCTACTTTGCTACAACCGATTGGTGGGTAACAGACATTGACAGCTTTACAAATGGCAAACCATCCAGCTTATTTATAGAAGCGTTGGAAGACAGTAAAGTGTGTGTCATTAATAAAGCTGACAAAGATTTTGCTTATGAGCATTATCCTAAAATCGAAAAGCTTTTCAGGATCATGACACAAAAAACACACGTTGCCTTACAGCGACGAATAATTGATAATCTAAGTAAAACTGCCGATGAGCGTTACCTTGATTTCATTCAAAAATATCCCCATCATCAAAGCCTGTCTAACAAACAGATTGCAGCCTACCTGGGCATAACTCACGAGTTTGTGAGTAAAATAAGAAAGAAACTTTCGCAGGGAAAATAAATCCCCAGTTGCATTTATTGAACTTGTTCAATGCTTTTCCAGGGCAGCTAAAATAGTTTTGTCCAACATTTAACTCAAACAGTTAGAGAATGAAACGCATATTGGTATTACTCACAATTTCAATTTTATCTACTATGAATGGACAGGCACAAAGCTTCAAAAAGATTGAAGCAGGAAAATTAACGCTTGATGTATTCAATGCATCAGAAAACAGTTTCGGAGTGGCATCGGTAATTGTTTCCGGAAAATCAGACGCCGTATTAATTGATGCACAGTTTACATTAGCTGAAGCAGAAACGGTAGCGCAGGCTATTAAACAATCAGGGAAAAAGCTAACCAGTATTTATGTTAGCCATGGTGATCCTGATTTTTATTTCGGGTTGGAAGTTTTTAAAAGATACTTTCCTGAAGTAACAGTATATGCAACTCCCTCGACAATAGATCACATCAAAACTACAGCGCAGAAGAAATTAGAAATCTGGGGAGGTCGACTCGGAAAAGCCATCACATCAAATGTAGTTCTGCCACAGGTTTTACAAGGCAACACTATTGATCTGGAAGGTGAGAAACTTGAGATTATTGGGCTGGATCAATTTCCAACCAGAACCTTTATATGGATACCTTCTATTAAAGCTGCTGTAGGTGGTATAAATGTATTTGGAAATACATTTCATCTCTGGATGGCCGATGCACAAACAACTGAAGCTCGCAGAAATTGGATTACCGTTTTAGATAAGATCGCTTCATTGAATCCTGAAATTGTAATACCAGCACATGCAAAAGCAGGAGCGGCATTCAATATAATTTCAGTAAAACATACTAAAGACTATATTCTTTACTATGAAGAAGCTCTGAAAACCAGTAAGACTTCAGAAGCATTAATTAAAGCTATCCAGGCTCACTTTCCAGGCTTGACCTTCGACATCGCTTTGCAGATCGGAGCTAAGGTAAACACTGGCGAAATGAAGTGGTAGCTGGTTAAACCACAATGACACGAAGGAACATAAGAGATATTAAAGAAAGATATAAAGATTCTTTGTGAACCTTCGTGTTTTTCGTGTCTTAGTGGTTTTAGAAACTTATGAATTAGTTCAAATAATAATGAGATATATATTCATTGTTATCCTGGCAACAGCTTTCATGTTGTCAGGTTGCAAATCAAACAACTATCCGATGAACAATTTAGAGATTATAAAAAGTACATACGAAGGTAAAACCTCAGAGGAGAATGGTAAAAACCTTGAGAAGTATTTAGCTGAAAATGCCAGGTGGACGGAGGCTAAAGGTTTTCCTTATGCTGGTACGTACATAGGTTTTGAGGAAGTTAGTAAAAACGTATTCTATAGGTTAGGCACAGAATGGATTGATTATAAATTTAGTCCAGAAGGTTATGTGGTAGATGGAGATGTAGTGGCTGCCTATGGAACGTATAGCGGAACGTACAAGAAAACAAATAAATCATTTGAGGCCCGTGTCGTTCATCTCTGGAAGTTGCAAGCTGGAAAGATCGTTTCATTTGAACAATTTGTAGACAGCCAACCTGTTAATGACGTATTAAGATAGATGTAAACATCCAGGAGGTATTACTTCGAAGAGCCTGAAATCATACGACTTCAGGCTTTTTTTATTTTATGAGACTGGAGTAGTCTCAATACTATCAAAAAGTCATTTTAATGCAAGCTCAAATTCAAAAGGAATGACGAACAGATAATTTTAAAAGTTATTTTTACACTTCTTAAGTAGCTAATAGATTCTGAAATAAACCAGCTTGCATGAGTACATCCTTACAAAAACTTAATTATGTTATTTTCTTTTGTCTGTTTTTTCTTTCCTATAACGTCCGGGCCCAGTCTGAGATATGGGGTATGACTCAATGGGGAGGTGATGGAGCCGGCGTAATTTTTAAGACGGACCTGAACGGAGAGAATCAGGAAGTGATCTATAAGTTTTCAGGGATGGAAGGTGGTACCAGGCCTAGCAGCTACAAGTTATGCCGGGCTAGCAACGGTAAATTTTATGGTACTGCACATAGTGGAGGTGTGAATAACGGGGGTGTGATCTATGAATTTGATCAGAGCACAAATACCTATACCAAGCTCTATGATTTTGTTTTCGTTGGTACAGGTGGCTCCAATCCTTATTGTGGCATAACACAGGCCTCTAATGGCAAACTGTATGGATTAACCGTGAACGGCGGACTTAATAATGATGGCACTATCTATGAATTTGACCTTTCCACTAAAACATATACAAAACTTTATGACTTTGATGATGCCAATGGACATCCGTCTGCGGATGGCGGTGAGATGATACAGGCTTCCAACGGAAAGTTCTATGGTGTCACTACTGCCGGAGGAGCAGCTTGGGGTGTAGTCTTTGAATTCAATCCGGTCGGCAACGTTTATAAAAAGCTCTATACCTTTCCGCAGAGTCACTACAGCAGGGGTTTGACGGAATTGTCCAACGGAAAATTATATGGTGTATCTGTTCAGGGTGGTTCAAATTGGGCTGGCAGTGTTTTTACGATAGATCTTGCCACAGGGGCGTTTGCCACGGTATATGATTTTGTAAACAGCACTGTGAAACTTCCCTGGTGTAGTCTTGTGCTAGCGGCCGATGGTAAATTGTATGGAACAGCTTCCAGCGGTGGCAGCAATAACAAAGGTGGACTTTTTAGATTCGATCCGGCAGACAATACCTGCACGATATTATACAGTTTTGATGGCACAGTCTCGTCATCGTCAAAAGGCCTGATGCAAGCCGCTAACGGTAAGTTATATGGTATGACAACCTCGCTAGGCAATAATAACAATGGGACAATTTTCGAGTTCGATCTTACGAGCAACACATACACAGTTTTGTATGACTTTGATGGAACCAACGGACGCAGTCCGGATGGTGTATTGGTGCAGGATGTGAATGGAAAGCTTTACAGCACTTCGGTATACGGTGGATACAACGACAATAATGGTGGGTTGATCTTTGAATTCAACCTGACTGGAAATAAATATACATCCGTTTACAAATTCGGGGGCACGCTGAACGGATCTTATCCCAACGGTGGTTTGTTGCAGAGTTATACTGGAAAGGTCTATGGCATGACGCAGTTCGGCGGTGTGAATGACCGGGGTGTAATCTTTACCGTGGATGCCATTCAACATACTTTTACCAAGCTCTACGATTTTGAATCGACCAATGGAACTTCACCAAACGGAAGCCTTGTACAGGGAGCTGATGGCAAATTATACGGTATGGCAAATGGCGGTGCAAACGGCATGGGAGTAATCTTCCAACTCGATCCGGTGACCCATGCTTATACTAAACGTTATGAATTTGACGGAAGCCAGGGAGCATATCCGGCGGCTGATGGAAGCCTGATTAGAGCTTCGAACGGTAAACTATATGGCATAACTGTCGGTGGCGGTGTTAGCGACAAGGGTGTGATCTTTGAGTTTGATCCTGCTACCGGGGGTTGTACCAAACGCTACGATTTTAATGGAGCAAGTGGAGAAGCTGTTGATGGAACGATAATGCAGGCAGCAAATGGAAAACTTTATGGAACAACATATTCAGGTGGATCGAACGATGGAGGGGTAATCTTTGAATTTGACCCGACGAGTTATACTTACGTCAAACTTCATGATTTTGATGATACTAGCGGAAGCGGTCCTCTTGGGAGGTTGGTACAAGATTTCAACGGAAAGCTATACGGAGGAACTAGCAATGGCGGAGCAACTAATGCTGGTACATTCTTTGAGTTTGATATAACAACTAAAACTTACACCAAACTGAGAGATAAGGGTTCCAACGGTGGTTTGATCGAGGCATCTGCTGGCAAGATATTTGGCATGACAGGTTCTGCAATTTTTGAATATGATATAACCGCGAACGTGTTTACTGACAAGGTAGCCTTCAGCGGCGCAAACGGAAGTGGATGGCTCAATTTGTATAATTATAATTCGCTAAGCCTGGTGAACCTGGTTATTGCCGGCGTTGAAGAAAGTACGTTTGAACATTCGGTGACACTTTACCCGAATCCCACCAGCGGTAAATTGACTGTTGACTTTGAGAAGGAATACAGTAACGTATCAGCCAACGTATATGATATTACAGGCAGGGTGACTGCGAAAATAATGAATGCGAGCACAAGTAAGCTCGATCTTGAGATCGAAGGAAAGGCAGGTTTTTATATTGTTGAAATTCACACGCGGGAAGGAAACTCTGCAAAATTTAAAGTCGTGAAGCACTAATGCGTATATAATTAACTTTTAAGATAAAACTACTGGAATTAAAGATGTATTTCACGGGACACCGATCTTGAAAGTCATGTTTAGTAGTAAAGCCTCTATTCTTTTCAAAGATTAGAGGTTTTTTTATTATTACGGAGTTATCATACAGGTCTGTTGTCCGCTTGTAACTTTATTATACCTCTCAACGTCGTTAGACAGCGTGAACTTTTCATTTAAAATCATAATGCTTCTTTTAAGTTTTGATAAATACTTATCCCGCTAGGTGTAGCCATTTTTTTGATTAGTAAAGAGAATATTCTAGGAGTATTTGTGAAAACTCAGGCTACATTCGAAGTCACAATAAGCTTTTTATTGAATACTGTATCCTCCGTCAACTACCAACGCATGGCCTACTACAAGAGTTGCCATATCGCTGCAAAGCCAAAGCACCGCATCGGCTACTTCTTTTGGGTGTCCCAAACGCTTAACAGGTACGGCCTCTATCATTGCATCGAGTACATCCTGTTGACCTCCAGCCATCATTTTGTCCACCATAGGTGTATGAATTATACCGGGGCAAATGGAATTGATACGTATTCCTTGTGGTGCATATTCCAACGCTGCACTTTTGGTAAGCCCAATAACACCATGCTTGGCTCCATGATACGTTCCTCTTTGTACCCCTCCTAATATTCCGCCAATGGAAGAACAATTTACAATTGCACCGCTGCCTTGCTTCCGCATCTGTTGTAATTCGTATTTCATACAACTCCATACACCACGCAGGTTTACGCCCATAACTCTGTCGAAATCTTCTATCGTCTGGTCGGCTGCACCTGCAAGTACATTCTGAATACCTGCATTATTAAAGGCTGCATCAAGTTTTCCAAATGCTTCCACTGTTTTATTGACCATTGCTTTTACTTGTGCATCATCTGAAACATCGCAAACAATGGCAAGTGCTTTATGGCCATCTGTCATTAGTTGCTTTGCCGCTTTATCTACCAGGTCTTTATCCCAGTCAGCTAATGCTACCGCTGCTCCAGCCTCAGCGAATGCCTTGGCTGCAGCAAATCCAATACCTTGTGCTGCCCCTGTAATCAGAACAACTTTGTTTTCCATCAGTCTCATAAATCAATTCTTTTAAATTTTTGTTATTAGAAAGTATTGCTTGCGTTCCATCATGAGTTAATCGTGATGAATATTTACTTGACAAAGGTCTTATCTCACTAATAGATGGTTCTTATACAATCCACAGATAATGCTACCATTTCCACTGATCAGAGCGAATACGTTTACAAGGAGAGACAATATTGGAGTAAATTTCAAATGATTTATTAATGTAATTAAATGGACGAAATCTTAAGAATTGATACGGTTAGCGAACACGATGCCTTCTATCACAAGGAGAATTTGCACCCGTTGGTGAGCATTATGGATTTTGACGGCAGAGTACCGGAGATCTATGCGTCTAAAATGAATTTTGGGTTTTATGCTGTGTACTTGAAAGAAGTAATGTGTGGTGATTTGAAATATGGACGTCATACGTATGATTACCAGGACAGGACGTTGGTTTTTGTTGCCCCTGGTCAAGTGATTCACGTAGATATAAATAAGGATTACAAACCTCAAGGTTATGCTTTGTTGTTTCATCCAGATCTGTTGCGTGGTACATCATTGGGTCGGCATATTGACGACTATACATTCTTTTCTTATCAGTCAAATGAAGCTCTGCACTTATCTGAAAAGGAGCGAAAAATTGTACTCGATTGTTTCGAAAAAATCCATTACGAACTAGATCGCGGTGTGGATAAACATACTAAAATGCTGATTGCCGCGAACATTGAATTATTCTTGAATTATTGCATACGTTTCTATGATCGTCAGTTCATATCTCGAAACGAAGCAAATACTGACTTACTAACTCAATTTGAAAAACTGTTGAGCGAATTCTATCAATCAGATAAGCCACTAACGATAGGTTTGCCGACTGTTACTTATTGTGCGGAGCAACTTAATCTTTCTACCAACTATTTCGGAGATCTAATAAAAAAAGAAACAGGTAAAACAGCTTTAGAATATATCCAATTGAAAATAATGGCTTTAGCAAAACAAAAACTATTAGATAGTAAAAAGACCATTAATGAGATAGCGTATGAATTAGGATTTAAATATCCGGCACATTTTACCAGGGCATTCAAAAAAAGTACGGGCGTAACACCTATCAATTATAGGTCATTAAATTAATGAGATCTGAAAGCAAATAAGAGCTAATTTGAAGAGCGTTTAGAATAGCTCATGCTGCCCAACAGACTAATTCTTGAACTAGGAAGTAAATTACTCCATCACTTTACAGCGATATTGCTGACTGAGTTAAACTTGTTATAACGGATAGGTATATGCAAATGACGGGGTTCGAACACTCCCTATTCAGTTCAAATATGCTCCCTAAATCGTTAAGACTAAAGAAGATCATTTCGAACCTAAAAGCCTGAGATTGTAAAGATTTCAGACTTTTATTGTCTTGTAGACTGGAGAGCACTGTTAAAGTTTATTCATTATGAATCGGGGTCATTGCCTATGAATGGTTGATTTTCAAAAGGCGCAAATGGCCAATTCAATCTGGAACGCTTTTTATAGGGGACAAAAGAATGGACAACGAATTCACTTGCAGTTGGCTGACGTTCTTGGATTGGCCGGATGCTTTTCTTTTGCCAGGTCGGTCGCTTAATGTGAATAATCTCTTGTGTTTTTTTCCTAAGGGGTTCTGGAATCTCAAATGCGCCTGCGTTTTTGTACAATTCGTAGTCTAGGCGAATCAAATTTCTTCATTGTCTATTTTTTTGTACATCGATATTTTGGGGAATTCGGGCAGTATGCAATCATCTTTGTCACGTCATACTATGAAAAAGAACTTCATAAAAGAGTTGCGTTATGATTGATAGTTATCTCGCGGCTTTTCTTTTCAAGTTCGATTTTATGTAAGAACTAGATAGTTTACAGTCATATTTATTTGGTGTCTGATCCTTCATACAACGTTTAGGTTTGCCCAAACGCAGGTATTCTTACGGAAGTGGAATGTGAAGAATGAAATGTAAACCCTCTGGAATATCGTTCACACAGATTGAAACTTAACCACGTAACAGGATATGAAATGTTTTTTAGCACTCACGCTATCGTTAGTATGCCTTTCATTAAGTGCGCAAAAATATCAGGGAGATAGTTGGGCCACTGTAAAGGCATCGGGAAAAGGCACCTTGACCATTGTATACTATAAACAACCAGGATTGATATACTCGGAAAATGGCAAAATGAAAGGTGTATGTGTCGAAATTATCAGTGATTTCGCAGAGTTTGTAGAACAGAAATACGGTAAGAAATTAGATGTAAAATATGCTGGTGAAGAAACGGCATTCACTGACTTCTTAAAAACGGTGCAAGATACGAAAGATATTCTTGGTGTAACGAACGTTACGATCACAGAGGAACGAAAGAAAATTTTCAAATTTACACCGCCATTCCTTTCTAATCCGCCAATTCTGCTCACGCATAAAAATGCACCTAATGTAACTGCATATGGCGACATCAACCTTCTATTGAAAGGGTACACAGCGGAGATCATAGGTGGAAGCACCCATGTGAAAAGAATTGAGCAACTTAAAAAACAATATGCGCCGGGTTTGACAGTTGAGTATGTTGAAAACGGGCCGGGCATTTTGCGCGATATCGCCGCCAATCCAAAAGTCTTTACTATTCTCGACTTTACTGAATACGTAGATGCTGTCAGAAAAAATTTGCCAGTCAAAAGACAAAACCTTGATCTTGGTAATATGGAAGACCTCGCCTATATTATGGCTAAACGATCGGATTGGGACGAACCTTGGAATGCGTTTCTTACCTCGAGCTATCGTATGAGTTCACGTTATCGGAAGATCGTTGTTGATAACCTTGGTGCAACATTTCTGGCAGTTATAAAATAATTATTGCATTCATCCGAATTTCATTAGCCTAAACGTTTGTTCTCTAATCACTTCATACCAATTTGTTATCAAGGGTAAAAGTTGAAAATCTTGTAAAGGTTTGAAGTCGCTTTCAGTGGGTATAAAAAGCCTCATATTTTTTCGAACATGAGGCTTTTCAAGCGTAGACTAGAAGGGCAGTAGTTCACCACTCTCAAATATCATTTCCCATAATCATATCGAAACCAATCTATATCCACATATCCCTTATCTTCGTTACTGTTGAAATTGAAAATTCCGATGCGATCTCCCCGATAACTGCCCCAGGTCAATTGATAAGTACTCCCAAAAGGTTGATAAGATTTACCATCGGTACTAAAAGCATAATGACTAATTCCCTTGGCATCCCATGTTGATCGAAGCCAGATAGATTCCCCATTAAATCTTATACCTAAAGTATCCTTTCCATTGCCGGAATATAATAAACTTCGTATTCCATTTTCTTGTTTGATACCCAATAAGCTATGGCTATTGGTTGAGAAATGTGTCAACCCGGCAAATTGACCGTCAGCCATATGACTGATGTCTATTTTTACAGTTGCAACGTTGGAAGCGGTACGCATACTACGTTGCGTGAGCGTATTTCCTGCCCGAAGTATAACGCTTTTTTCTTTGTTTAATTGAGTGGGCCTAAAAGCATAAAGCCGAAGAAAATCCTTGCGCTCTGTTAAAGACCATTTGTCGGCTCGTGGTTGATAGTTCCATTCCCATTGAACGTTTAGTCTGTTGGTTTTGAATTCATCGCTGCTTTGAAGAGAAAGTTTTCTTTTATACGATATCGGTTTTGCACCGGTCCAAACCATACAACCAATGGTGTCAGCACCTGGTTCACCAATAATCGGCCATTCATCAATCCAGTGAACAGGCAAAAGACTGGCAGCGCGTCCTTCCCAGTCTCCAGTACCATGATGGGTCAGAAAATACCAATTGTCAGTTGGTGCCAACAACAAGCCACCTTGGTTTGGCTCCCAATCTAGCTCCTTATTAACATGATTTAATTGTCTGATTTCCCAGGGGCCGTAAATATTTTTCGAACGTTCCATCATGATCACACGTCCTTCCGCTTTCACTTCACTAAAATAGTGATAATAAAGTCCGTTGATCTTATAAAGCTTATTTGCTTCACTTCCCTGAGATTGATGTATGATAGAGTCTGATTCCATAATCAGACTTCTTCCATCAGGTGTCATTTTAAATAAATGAATATTGTATTTTTTATGGCTTTTCAAATCAAGTGCAAAATGGGTAGCAATAAAATATAACTGGCCATCATCATCACAAAACGAACAACAATCGTCCCATCCGGTTACCTTCCATAATTGATGAAGAGGTTCCCAAGGCCCTGCAGGATTTGTAGCTGAACTCATAAAAAAACCATCATCAGGCGTACCAAAATACACCCAAAACTTATTTTTATAATATCTTATGGAGCCCGCCCAAATTCCTTTGCCGTAACAATTCATCCGGTTCCAGTTCAATTCCGAACTTATGCGGGAGAGGTCATCAGCTACATGGCCAATAATCTCCCAGTTTACGAGATCTTTGGAATGAAGTACCATCATGCCTGGTGAAAATTGCATGGTAGAAGATATGGCGTAATAATCGTCGTCTACACGTATGGCATCCAAGTCGCTGTAATCTGCAGGAAGAACAGGATTAACATAGGTTCCATTTTCCTGGTCTCCCCATTCTCCTGTCATTTGAGCTTGTAAGCCTAAACTTACCAATTGCAAACAAACCAACAGCGATAAAAATCTAAAATGAATCATGCTAAAAATAAATGTCATTTAATTTTAATAGATATGCCACTCCCAAAATGGTGGTCACTCTAAATGTCAGTCAATTTAAGGTTTAGATTGATCGGTTCGAACACTTTTGATTCAAATTAAGAACCTTTGAAATTGAGAACTTCGAGGAAGTAGTAAACCGAACAGGATATCTTCGAACCGTTTTTATTGAAAATTTAAGACAGTTTAAAGATCTGATAGTTCGATGAATTAGAGCATGTTTAACTAGTTTTTCATTTAATTACTATTGCCGTTGTAACTATTATCGTAATTTTACGATTAACGCTATTATATGGCACTTACTGAAACAAAAGAGTTTACCGCTAAAGAAAACAAGATCGCCAAGTATGCGCGTGCACTTGGTCATCCGGCGCGAATTGCTATTCTGAACATTCTGATAAAAAGACAAGCTTGTATTTGTGGAGATATTGTTGATGAACTTCCTTTATCTCAATCTACCGTTTCCCAACACCTTAAAGAATTGAAAGAAGCCGGTTTGATTAAAGGTGATATTGAAGGAAAAACAGTATGCTATTGTATCGACGAGAAGGAATGGGCTTTAGCAAAAAATGCATTCGGTCAATTATTTGATTCGTTTGTAGCAGGTAAAAACTGTTGCTAAAATTTTTTATCTAAATACATCGTAAAATTACGATCACAAAAATATTAATCTTAAACACTAACTCATAATGAAAATCGCTTTCTTTAGTGACATTCACGCTAACCTTCCGGCTCTGGAAGCTTTCTTTAAAGATCTTGACAATCGTAAGCCAGATGCAACTTATTGCTTAGGTGATCTGGTAGGTTATAACATTTGGCCCAACGAAGTTATCAATGAAATTCGTAAGCGTAACATCCCGACCATCGAAGGCAATTATGATCAAGGTGTAGGTCGGGCTGGTGATGATTGTGGGTGTGCATATAAAACTGATCACGACAAGTCAAATGGTGAACAATCAATCGCTTACACTAACAGTGTTGTAAAGCCTGACGAACGCAAATACCTACGTTCACTTCCATCTCATATCAGACTTGAGTTTCAACCTGACGAGGAAAGATTTAATATGTTAATGGTGCATGGCAGTCCTCGTAAGATCAATGAATATTTATTTGTTGACCGTGAAGAAAAAAGTATGCTTAGAATTATGGAACAAGCTAATGCACACATGATGCTTTTTGGTCATACTCATAAACCTTTTCATCGCATACTTAAAGATGACAATGGACTCTTCCGACACGCAATCAATATCGGTTCTATAGGAAAACCCAAAGATGGTGATCCACGCGGTTGTTACGTATTGCTGACCATTGATGAGAACTTTTCTCTTTCGAACCCCGAGTCATTAAATGTCGAATTCATTCGCTTTGAATACGATGTTGAGAAAGCAGCAAAGGCCGTTGAAGATAGTCCGCTTCCAAATGATTTTGCAGAGATGCTTCGTAAAGGTATATAACAATTGATGAGTAAAATGAAAAAATACCTGGCTGAAATACTTGGAACCTTTGCTTTGGTTTTTTGTGGCACCGGTGCGATCATTATCAATCAGGAATCTGCCGGTGCGATCACACATGTTGGCATCGCATTCACTTTTGGATTTATCGTCATGGTAATGATATACACACTAGGCTCTGTCTCAGGTGCTCACTTTAATCCTGCGGTTACTATCGCTTTTTCTATTGCTAAGCGATTTTCAGTAAAACAAATATTGCCGTTCATTATCAGCCAAGCCATTGGTGCATTTCTGGCAAGTTTTACTTTGCACTTATTGTTTCCCTCCAATCAATTATTAGGTGCTACGCTTCCTGCTGGTTCTGAAATGCAGTCTTTCATTCTTGAATTTATTCTGACGTTCCTTTTAATGCTTGTCATCATTCAGGTGGCAACAGGTTCAAAAGAACAGGGAATGTTTGCAGGCCTCGCTATTGGTGCTACGGTATTACTTGAAGCTATGTTTGCCGGGCCAATCTGTGGAGCTTCTATGAATCCTATTCGTTCGCTCGCTCCAGCTGTCGTGTCTGGTCACATCGAACATCTTTGGATATATCTTACTGCACCTGTTGCTGGCGCGGTCCTCGCTATCCCGATTTGGAATGTCTTGAAAACCAAATAATTTTTTTACTTAAATACATCGTAAAAATACGATCAATAATTTAAACAACTGATGTTATGGAAAATCGAAATGAAGAACTAAAACAAATCGTAAAAGAAAAGTATGGAGAAATTGCTTTGCAGTCCAAAGAGCTAAATGAAACGAGTTGTTGTGGTGCTGGTGGATGTGGCACGGGAACATATACCATTATGGCCGAGGATTACTCAAAGCTTGATGGTTATAATCCTGATGCTGACTTAGGATTAGGTTGTGGTCTTCCCACTGAGTTTGCAAAGATTAAGAAAGGTGACACAGTAGTTGATCTGGGCTCAGGTGCTGGTAATGACTGCTTTGTTGCCAGATCACTTACAGGTGAAGAAGGTGAAGTCATTGGAATTGATATGACTAAAGCAATGATTGATAAAGCTGAAAGCAATGCACAAAAGCTTGGATACAAGAATGTAAAATTTCGTTTGGGTGATATTGAAGATATTCCGTTGTCATCAAAACGTGCCGATGTCGTTGTTAGTAATTGTGTGATGAATCTTGTGCCAGACAAACTGAAAGCAATAACAGAAGTCTTCAGAATTCTAAAACCAAAAGGACATTTCAGTATCTCTGATATTGTGTTGAAAGGTGATCTTCCAGAAGCAATTCTTAAAGAGGCCGAGATGTACGCAGGTTGCGTAGCTGGGGCGATTAAGAAAGGTGATTACCTCGGCATTATTTCAGATGTAGGATTTGTAAACATCACTATACAAAAGGAAAGACGAATTAATATTCCTGATGAAATCTTGTTGAAGTATCTCTCAATTGAACAACTGAATGAATTTAAAAAGGGAGACAAAGGAATTTATTCTATTACAGTCTATGCCGAAAGACCTGAACCTGGTTGTGGATGTGGGCCTGAAGCGAAATGTTGTTGAGATAAGCTTGATAATTAAACGCGTACAAAAAGGCCTTCTAATTTTTTAGGAATCAGAAGGCCTTTCCTTTTTTATATACATGCTAATCAGTATTCGTGCTAATTGGTCGATAGTATCAATAACCCATGGCTTCATCGTCTGAAAGAGTCTCAAATCCTTGCCTGGAGTCCAATGTAAAACAAGTTTTTATTTAGTATTCTTCAAAGATCTATGATGTTATGACGATCTCGAAACATGACGAAAGTTTAGTTTTCATTCCTTATTTTCTAAAATCATCCTTTTTTATCCAAAATAGCCTCGGCAGGAATCGAACCTGCATCTTCAGAATCGGAATCTGAAATTCTATCCATTGAAATACGAAGCCATATATAAACAACCTGCTGTTGTCTGGTGGCAAAAATAGGGAAAGCCTCTGTCTGAAAAAATTATTTTTTAAAACCTTCTCACTGGTTTACCAATTCCGCTTGGGTTAAGATGAAATTTACATGCTCAACATCTTCAGTATTAAGCTTTAATTTGCCTTTTACAGTAATCATATCGTCTACGCGAAATTTGTTCTGTGCCTTGATAAAAGTTACCTCTGCAATTGATTCTGGTCCACCACCACCACAAAAGAAGCACTGACTCATCGGGTATTTCGATAGTATAATGTAATTGCCGCCTTCGCTGGCAAAGGGTACATAGTATCCTTTCAACGTAATTTCTTTTCCTTCTAAAGCTTTGAGATCTGGTGAAAAGGTGGGAAGGAAAAAATACTCTTTAAGCTTCTCGCTGTACTTGGGCTCAAATTTAGTGCGAGCAAATGCATCCCAGCTATTCTGTGCATAAAGTACTGCAGTTGTTAAACAGAACCCCATAATCAAAGCGAATGACCTTATCATACTTTACATTCTTAAATCGTACTTCGTGTTTTTACATCGTACCTCGTAAATCCTACTTCGTAAATTTCTTTAGTTTTCTGCTAACACTCTTGATATGTCTGTGCGATATGCTTGTATCGCTGGTAAGAGTGAGCATATAAAGCCAAGCGTCAGGCTGCCTCCTAAAATCCACCATTCAGTAATGTAAAAAACAAACCCGTTAACGCCAGCTTTCTGTACATCATCTATCAACGCAGCAAGTAATAACAATGTTCCGTGTCCCATGAATAGACCTGCAATACTTCCTAACAATGTAAGTGTACTGCCTTCCAGTACAATGGTAACAAATAGGTTGCTGCGGGAAGCACCCATCGTACGCATGATGGCCAGATCGTATTTTCGTTCTTTCAATGAATTATATAATGCTATGAAGATACTCAGAGCCGAAATAAAGATGAGCACATAAGCAAAGCCCAAAACAATTTCAACACCTACACCCAAAATGGTAAACAACCGTGCAGTTTCAAATGCCGGTGAAGCAGCCTGCATGTTGCTTTGGCTGTTTACCAGTCTCGGCATCATTACAGCACCCATGGGAGAACGATATTGAATTAACATTGATGTAATCTCCTTTGTTGAATCACCTCCTGCTATTGAGGGAACTAATGAAGAAGCTGTAAAAGTTGAATCATGCTGATTACTTTCCGATTTATCACTTCGTACCTCGTCAATCGTATTTTCCACATGCTCATGCACTTTCCAGATGCTTTCAACACTGGTGAGAATTAAGTTATCGAGAACAGTACTTGTTGGTTTTAAAATTCCTTTAACAATAAAATGTTGCTCTTCATGTTGGCCGCCTTCTTTTGTAAGTCCATGATTGCTCACAAATGAATCATCTATCTTTAGGTTTAACATAGAAGCAGTGTTTGAACCCACCACTGCTTCAAGTTCCTTATTCCACCAAGCACCTTGAGAAAGTTGTGCTTCATAGAGGGTTGCATAATCCTGAGTTGTGCCGACAATGCGGTAGTCTTGATAACTATCACCGAGAGCCAATGGTATAGCTTTTTTTACAAGCCTGTTGTGCGCTATGCGTTCAGCCTCGTTAAGCTTAATGTTTCCTGTTGGGAAATCAATGTGAAAGATATTGCATAAAATTAATTGTAACGGACTACCCTTGGCCCCAACAACAAGGTCTATGCTTTTAGCATTCTGATTTATCTTTTGTTCCAGCTGACTGCTGAATAAAAGTAAAATTGTAATTACTGCAATGCCTAAACTCAACAACGTGATGTTGAGTGCCATGTTCAGTGGCTTCGACTTCAGGTAATTCCAGACTAATGAGAATGTAGACATATCGATCAGTGCTGTGAGTTTGATAATTGTACATTCATAGTGATATGTGATTTCAACCGTTGATCGTGTGTAGCAATAAGCAATGTCGATTGATTCTGACTGGCAGCTTCCATAAGAAGTTTTATTACGCGATTGCAGTTTGCATCGTCCAGCGCTGATGTAGGTTCGTCAGCAAAGATGATGTGCGGTTTGTTGATGATGGCGCGGGCTATCGCTACACGTTGTGCCTGTCCCTGACTGAGTTCTTGTATTCGTGAATTTTTTTTGTCGATGAGACCTAATAATGTCAACACCTCATCGGCACGTTTGTCGTCTTGTTTTTTGTTGGCAAGGAAAGGCGCCATCATCAAATTCTTTTTTACAGTGAGAGCACGAATGAGATGGTTCTTCTGAAAGATAAATCCAGCATGCTCGCCGCGGAAATTATCGAGTGCCTGTTCTGATAATGCTGTTATGTCAGTTCCGTTGATATGAATGTTTCCTTGTTGCGATGTCAGCAATCCGCCGAGCAAATGGAGCAGCGTTGTTTTGCCGCTCCCCGATTCACCCAGAAGCAAACAAGTCTCACCACGCTTCACAGAAAAATCAGGAAAGACTATTTTGGTTGAACCAGTATAGCTGTAGGTTAAGTTCTGAACCTCAATCATAGTTTAGGATAATGTATGTAAAGTAAGAAGGTTCGAGGCAATTTTGTATTCCTAGATAAAGTTATTCCATAGAAAATCACAGAGAAACCCTCTGTGCAACTCTGTGATTTTCTCTGTGGTCTCAGTATAACAACTTGAAATTATCAATATCCATACGCAACTTCTTTCAACCCAAAGTAACGTTCGCCTTTGTCTGTTAAAATTTTCAGGCGACCTATTTCATCAACACCATCAATTGTACCTTCAAACTCAATATCCTGCGAGGTGAATGTATGCTTTTCGTTCAGCCAATGAAGGTTAGAAAGATAATCTTCCATCAGCACAGTATATTGTTGGCTGCGTAACTGCAGATATCGTGCTTCGAGCTTCTGTAACAAAAATTCCAGTTCGATATGCAAGTCAAGTGTTTCATTTAAAACAACACCGAG
>DATCRE010000594.1:0-3216 GCA_036569145.1 Cyclobacteriaceae bacterium | reverse complement strand
CTTTGATATCGTAGACAACTAAGTCTTTACTCTTGCTATCAGTTTTTGTCTCTATTAAAAAACCTGAGTCACTTTCGATTTTGCGTTGGAGCGGAGATTCTTCAAGAATCAGCATTGAACCGTTTTTTTTCCATTTACCTCGAAAAGTGAATGGCCCTCCAACATCGTAAAAAAGCCTGTATATGAAAGTTCCATTTTGATTCAAAATCAATTCTTGATTGTCTGTAGTAGGCTTTGTTGAGTATATGTATCTACCAGTTATTTTTTTTGAAATGGAACAACTTGATGCCGCCAGAAGGAAGCCAAGAAACATATTTATTATGAAGTTTCTCATATAGGAAATCCCGAGAAAGCGCTGTTAAGAGTAAACGCACTCTCATTTTATGATCAATAACCAGCCTTTAAAATCTTGTCATTTCTGGAGAATTCTACATAGAAAAAATCACCAACAAGATTTTTCCTAGTAATACCTCGCTTCCCTTCACCGTATCCAATGAAGTCAAAATCGTAATCAAAACAAATCGGTATTTGAGTTCTGTCGAATCTATAAAAGCGAGAACTTGCTTTGATTATGTCATTTACAAATCCAAGTGGTGCATCTTTATAAATACCGATGTAGAGCTTGTAATTATTGCAGTCCGTTGTTTCGCGTGAAAGAATGAAATAGAATCTATTCATCGAATCATTCTTTACCTGGATGGCCAAAAACTTTTTGACTTCTCTATCTGTATTTTTATTAAAAACATACTCAATGCTTATTTGAGCATAAACGCCTGTACCGATGAGTAGTAAACTAAAGAAAAGAAATGTTCTCATATTATTTTCGTTTTTTCAACTGGTTCAATGCATCCGCAACTAAATTAAAGCCTGCAGATGTTTTGCCTATATTTGCTTTCGACTTTCCGTCCGAAGTAACTCGGCTTATCGGTTGTGAATCCCCTTTACTTCCACTGAAGGCATCAACCCCATATACCGTTATACCCACATTTGCTGCAGTGTTTTTATCTTTGTCAGAAGTGCCAGTACCATTTACCTTGTCACTTTCTTGCGTTAGTGGATGTTTATTTCTAATTCTTTTTAAGCGAAGCGAGTGCTTTATCATACTCTACCTTCTTATCTGGCAATACATTCACATAGCCAACTACAATGTGATTCATCTTGCTCTCCTTCCATAACCTTCCGTTACTCTGAGAGCCTTGTAGAAGCAAAGTATCCTTTAGGAGTTTATTGGTGTAAACATCCTTTCCTATGGCTGAGATATTTTTGTAATTGAGATGCGAACCACCATTTGCATCATTCGTAATGTAGATGAAAGATGAATCCGCGTAACTCACTTCCAATTCTCTCTCGTGGCTCCCTGTTATTGTCAGTAGTTTTCCACCTTTAGGCACGTCCAAGCGGTAGAGGATTTTTTTCTCTCGACCGTTTTGTGTTTCATACGTGCGATACTTTATCGACTGCGTCTTGTCCTGCTGCTTCATTCCAACCATAACAATTAACGCAAGTATTCCGAATAAATAATTTCTCATACTTAAATGATTAAGGTCTAACATAAGTAGCACCTGTTGCCATCGGTGGTGGTAAAACAGGAACTCCTCCAACAACCATCAAAGGAGGTAACGGTGACAACACTCCACCATTATCTAGTGTTCTGTAATATTCTCTAAGAGGTCTTCCCATTTCTCCCCTAATAGTATTTCCACAGACGTGGCTTGCCATTCATCTCTTCTCAACCCGTTAACAACTGTGTTATCTTGTTCGCCTCGGTTGGCATCTATTCCGTGCCCAAGTAACTCATGACCTAAATTAGTGTCTGGACTTAATGTTTGATTTCCACCTACTTCCCATACCTTACCAGCATTTGGATTCCAATGAACTGTTCCTCCTGAACCACCTGATGGAGCAAACCCTGGGTTAGTGGCATTTATTGCTTTGGCATTTGCAGCGTTCGTATTCGAGGCAACAAACTGATTCTCTCCAGAGGTTTTCACAATCTTAAAAGTGTTGCTTGAAGATTGTGCTTCGCCAAGCAATTTTGCGCCAGTCTTTGAACCTGCAGCTATTCCATTCAAAGCGTTTACGGCTTTACTTAAAAAACCATTTACCTTTCCTGTGTACGCTGATCCATTTGCATTCGTCAAAGTACCATTGTTGTAAGTCAATGTCTCTTTTTTGCCTAACCCTAAAAATCCTCTCCTGTGTTCAATCTCAACAATGTCTCCAAAAGGATCATTGTGCGAAATCGGATTGTCGAGCGCATACTGATAAGGCGACCAGCTTTCTTGACCACCTTGGTCAGATTTCGGATCGACCTGCCACCATCTTTCTATGGCAGGATCATAAACCCTGAACTTTGTCATGTCAACATTCAATCCGAGATCGAAAACTCTTTCTGTCTTAAACTGCTTTGCTCCTGTGCCTTGATTGAACAAGAAGTTATTTGGCACGCTGCTTTCTCTTTGGTAGGAGTTATAAGTCAGTCCAAATGGATAATATACTATACCACTTTTCAGGTCAATTGCGGCAGCTCCCAGGCATCATTTTAAAGAACGCTTTGCAAGGCTATAGCCCGCAGCTTAAAGATAAAGCTTCACCACCGGGCCGACAACTTTTTATTTTCATTTGAAAAAAGAAACTATAACAAGGGCTTCATCACGTTTTTTTGAAGGGCAAGTGCTTCGGATGTGGGTGGGCTTTGCGCGGCATTTGGCCTTCAAAAAAATGATGCAAGCCCAACTGCTATACCTTAACCGGGGGAGCATCAAGCATGGCGCGCTAAGGTTGTGATGTCTTTGCAAGGCGTGTTTCGGTAATACCAAAACTCTCTGACAAGCGCACCATAAAGTATATACCGGTGAGTTCAGGCGAGCCCGAGCAGGCGTACGGGGGTTTGCGGGGGGAGCCTGCGAGGCATAAAGCGAGCACGAACAACAGGCATGGCCGGCCTCCTTTTGCCCCCCGCAAAAAAAAATCGGCCGGCCATAAGCCGTGCAAGCACAAGATGTGAAGCGAGTGGAATGAGTGATCCCGATAGCTATCGGGAGAACGAATGAAGCGTCCGAGGTACACAAGGCATGACAGCCCCGATATAGTATAGCTTTTCCTTCAGATAACTCATTCCTATCGGGGCTGGCGTGACTTGTGTTTCCGAGGCCTGAACAACTTGTGCGCAGCACTCCGCTTCTTCCTTAAAGCCTGAGGTACGAAGGCTAACGC
>DATCRE010000593.1:0-7721 GCA_036569145.1 Cyclobacteriaceae bacterium | reverse complement strand
GCAATTGCTTTTGCCATAACAGCATCAGGATCGGAAACAAACAATCCAATAATTACAGGTGTTCCCTTTAATGTTAATGGGCTGAATTCAGAATGTCGTGGTGTTTCTTCATGCAAATGAAAAAGTGTAGTTCCAATGGCCATCTCTGCAACATGCACACTGCCATCATCATTGCTCCACCTTCTACACTCTTCTGCATCAAATGCTCTTATATAAAATTCAATGGCCTCAGCTACATTGGTTGAATAAAGCACTGGAGCAAAAACGGGTTGTATGAAGTCATTTTTCATAGGAGGATTATTTCAATCTAAAAATTTATAAATCCTTATCGAAAACCCTCTATACTTCCTTCAACTCATTTACAATCTTTATTTAAGAGGATTTGAAACATAGTTCTCTTCCTTCAATGTAGGCATGTTAAATGATTTTACATCCGCTTCTTCTACCAACACTGCTTCAGGTACAATGTATGAAGTCATGCCCCTACGATTTCCTGAATTGAAATTTCCTTCGGGTGAAAGGTTTAACGCCTGGTATTTATCTGAAGCTCCAAGAATATGTTTAAGTGTTTTAAAATTCAATTTACCAATAACGGCCTGACGATGGAGTTCTTCTTTTCCATCAACAACGGAAACTTTGTAAACATTCAAAAGTCCCATGCCAAAAGCAGGTTCATCACGCACAATGATGGCATAATCAAGTCCTTCTTTTTTAGCTTGAGCCAGCAGTTTCTCTTTGAGAATTTTATTTGTATTTTTTTGTGCAATAGTTACTTCAATTACTCCGGGCCCTGATCCAAATCCATTAGCCGTTTGATTAGTGTTGGTGAGTGTACGATTGTTTAACAATGTCTTCAGTACACCATTTTCTATTAACATCAATTCATCAGCAGGCACCATGCCTTCATCATCCATATCAAAACTACCAAGCAGATCAACGCCCTGAAATGTTTTAAGCTTTGGTTTAATTTTAACAGTCATTGATTCATGGACAACGTTCTTCCCTATTTTACTATCCATAGATGTTGATGTTTGATCGTATTGATAGCCTTTTAATTTAGGGATATTATCACTCGCAAAGATTCCTTCTCCTCTGCCTTGCAACAAAGTATTTGAAAACAATTCTGCAACCATGCCACCCATAAATAAGACCGGGCCGGTATATTCATCTGTAAATTTAGGAATGGCCGTTTGTGCTTCAATCCTGGCAATCATTTTATCAACCTCTTCTGTCAACGCAGCTTCTTTCGGTAGCAGCTTTGGAGTTCTGGCCAGATGAATAATACGATCCATTCCAAATTCACCATCATCATTTTTACTTTGACCAACTACACCAAGACTTACTTCGCTAATCGGAATTCGGGCAACAGTACCTTCACTACTCACCAGGTATTGATAGCCCTCGGTAAACTGAACGATTACTCCTGAATTTAAAATAGAAGGATGTTTTAGAAAACGCGCTGAAAGATTGCGGGCCAACGTCTCCCATTCCGCCATATTAAAAGAACTTTGCTCAAGGGTATTAACCAATCGTACAGGCTCACTTTTAGCAAACCAACGGTGAGGAAGATCGGCCAGAGTTTTACCACTTTCTTTCAATGTTTCTTTATGCTTGCTAAAGTGACGTGCCGCATCGCGATAAACCTTATCTGAAGTAGACCAGAAAGCTCTGCGTATTCCAAGGTAATCATCTTCGAGAGGTAGATTGATTTCAATAGCCGTTGGCGAACTGAATAAATTGTCTTCAAGACTTTCATCATTAAAACTGTAATCGCCTACCAGAATCCTGGTGTTTGTTTTAAAGCGTTGTTGATTGATGGATGAATGTTGTAAAGATCCCAGGGTTGCCGTGATCGAAGCGACTTTCAAATCCTGTAACCCATACATCATGAAAAACGGTTTATCAAACTCCGGAAGTTTTAACTCCTTCATGTTTCGATCCAACTCATCCTTGAGGGCGTTGATCACGATGTCATCACCTTGTTGTTTTGTTTGAGCATTGATGATCGTAGGGAAGATAATGCCCGCTATAAAAAGACTAATGCGAAAATAATATTGCATGATGATTCGATTAAGATTAATTGCCGTGAGGCTTTTCTAACAATGTTTTTTCTACCTGCTCAGCAGCTTTCTTCTGTGTTTCGATACGCTTGACATATAACGATGGCGAAATAGCCGTTACCGGAACACTGCCCGACTCCGCACCACAAAAGCCTGTAAACACCTGGCTCTTATCATCCGCTGCCTGAATCTCGGCAAACATAGCCAGCGGAGTACCAATCAAGTCTACACCGCGAACCAATTCATCAGCACGACCATCAACGTATATCCGATAAACTTCTGTTGGAAATATGTTGAAAGCATTTGGCATGTAGCGTTGAGTCGTTGTAAACCCTCCTACTACATCCATGAAAAGATAGCCATAGGTTTTCTTCTGCTTCTTACATTCAGCAATCAGCATCTTTCGAAGATCACTCATTGGTACTACTTTTTCATTTTCGATGATGAGGTTAGACTGACGGGAAACAGCATCCGATCCGGCATCAGCCCTGCCATGACCATTCGAGTTACCAAAACTTTCCAGTGGTGAGCGCGACATCAGGAATGTTTTCAAGACCCCTTTCTCAACCACTTTTACCTTCTGACCTTTAACACCTTCATCGTCATATTGATAATATCCATTAAGGGCTTGTCCGTTAAACTGGGAAAGTGTTGGGTCAAACGTTACACTAAGTGATTTAGGTAGCACTTGTTCTTTTATTTTGCTTTTAAAAGTTTGTCCATCCATCTTATCTTTTAGCCTATGACCTTCCACACGATGTCCGAATATCTCATGAAAGAAAACGCCGGCAGCATGTGCATACAATATTGCCGGGCCGGTGTATGGTTCTGCTACCGGAGCACTTTTAAGTTTATTCAATTTTTGAATCATGGTTGCTACGTCTTTGAGAATGATTTCATTGGCGGGCAACAAGCGAGGTTCAAAGGCGAAATAAGATAAATGCAACGGTACAATGTCGCCGTCATCAGCGCGTATGGAGCCTCGGATGGTGACGTAAGCAAAGGTTCTGTTTTGTGCTACGCGAGAACCTTCTGATGAAATAAAATATTTGCGTTCCATGCCTACATCAATGCTGGCTTCACCATCAACAATGTCTGCATTGGCAAGGAAGGGTTCACTGAGTTTTTTAATGCGACTGGTCCATTCTTTCATGTTAAAGAAAGATGCTGTATCGGGTAACGCTGGATCGATATGCACTGAGGCAGGCTCCTTCGAGAAATCGGCAAGCGTTGTCTCCGTTTTCTTGGGCGAATTTTTAATGGCTTTGTAAATTGATAAAGCATTACGATACGATTGTTGTGTCTGTTCCCAGATCATTAACGTAATGGCTTCAGGGCGATTATCCAGCGGAAGCTGAACGGCGTTGTGACCTTCCATTGCTTCGTATGGAACTTCATCATTTATATCATCCAGTGGATGAGAATTATCCATGCTATAGTCGCCCACTCGAAGATCTGTTACCATTACGCGGGCGCGATTGTTATGTTTACCCGTAAGCGAGCCAAAAGAAGATGTCAATACAGACGAACGAATATCGTTGATTCTATACGCAAGATAATATGGTGGGGTATTGGCTTTTTTAAACTCAGCCATCTCCCGGTTAAGCTCGCCTTCAACAACCGTAAGTAACTCATCGGTTTGTTGTGCGAATGTATGAAGTTGAAAAAGAAATAAGAAAATTAAAAAGTATAAACGCATAGATAATTAATTGAAAGACTAAGGGTTAATGGCTGCGGCGAAGATAAAGGTAAAGGTTGAGGAATACATCTTTTAAACAGAACATTCTTGAAATTCAAGTTGATGAAAGCTCCCGGGCTATTACAACGTAAGAATTCAAGCAAACTTATGCAGCTCCGACTATAAAAAAATGCAATTTTGAGTAGCGAGGTTAGACTAACCGTGCAATATTTCCGTCTTAAAATGAACCTGAAGTTTTTTTAAAACGTAGTAGAGAGATAAATTGTGCGTATGGTAGATTATACAAAGTTGACAACGTTTCCATTCAAGTCGGCATTAAACTTCCGGCTGCTTGTTGAATACTGGGAAAATGCTATCCGCCACCAGGCACCGGCGTTTGCCAAAGTCATCCAGGAAAGAATAAATGAGGCCCCTGAATTACGAAAGCCCATTGAAGATCTTACCTTACTCGAGAAGCATAAAGATCTGATTAGCTTCTTACTAACAGCAGCGATCGCTCCTGCTCAAGAAGAATTTGAGATGTCTGCTGCCATGGTTCCTTTTCAGTTTGAAACCATTTATCAGACTAAGGCTTTCAAAAGAGAAATCGATTTGAGCCATGTTGAACGATCAGCAAAAATAAACGCTGCCAAAAACGTAGTGGCTGGCAAAACTATCCATGCTTGCTTATTAATTCTTCAAAAGTACTACGGCGTTGAACTAACAAGAGAATTAACTATAGACAAACCGATTTTATTTACTATTCACAATCCTATCACTGGCCTTGAAAGAGTTTATAAAGTAGAAATCGGGAGACAATTTTTCGAGATCATTGCCAAAACTGAGCTCGAACCCATCGATCCTAATGTCATTAAGTTTCTTACTGAAAAAGTTTATGACGTAGACCTTTGGCTTCAGTACATCAAGCCTGAAAATTTTGAATTCCATGGATTCATGATTATGCGGATGATTGATGTTACTGAACAGGAAATGGTTTCTTCCATCAAATACGATCTTCTTGAAAAACATGCTGTAACAAAACAAGAGAAGTTTGCCGTTATCGAGCAAAAGCTCCGTTCTATTTTTAGTATGCCCGATTTGAAACTAGGCATCGCCTACTTTGATGCGAGCAACAGAATAATTGTTAGCAGTGGTGATGGTGCACAAGCGTGGAAAAGTTTATCAGAAAATGATCTGTCGCCTTGCGAAAATTTCACCGGCTCTGTTTATGAAAGAAGCTGGACTGAGAAACGCTACATCACCATAGAGAACCTGGAAACATATCCATACAAAACCATAGTTGAGACAACGCTACTGAATAAAGGGGTTAAAAACATTTTACTGGCTCCACTTATAGATGACGAAGAAACTATTGGTATGCTTGAGCTTGCCACTGGTGTTCCTGGGAAATTAAATCCGATAAGCGCCAACAAGGTAGAGAATGTGCTGCCCATGTTTACCGCTGCCTTAAAGCGTGTGAAAGAAGAAATGTCGACGGAGATTCGTGCTATTATTCAGGAGGAATGCACCAACATCCACCCTACTGTTCAATGGAGATTTATTGAAGCTGGCACAAATGTTCTTGCCAAGAGAAGACGTGGTGAAAAAACTACATTTGAAGAAATAGCATTTAAAGATGTCTATCCTCTTTTTGGCTTGGCCGATGTTCGTAATTCCTCTACTGAACGGAATGCCGCCATTCAACACGATCTCCAGCAAAATCTGAAAATGGCGAAAGATCTGTTAGTTAAAATTCAGATGCAACGTAAGCTTCCTATTTTAGAAGAAGTGATCTTTAAAATAGAACATCAAAATGATAAGCTGGCAAAAGAACTGGCTTCGGGCGATGAGAGTGATGTGATTCAATTCTTAAAAGAAGAAATCAATCCACTCATCAGTCACTTTGATAATGATCCTGAGTTTAAGAAAGCCATTACACGCTACAGACAAAATCTTGACCCTGTATTTGGGGTGGTGTATAAACGCAGAAAAGGATTTGAAGAGAGTCTGAGCATAATCAATAAAATGATTGGCAATCACCTGGATGAAGCACAGGTTACGGCGCAGCAAATGTTTCCGCATTACTTCGAAAAGTATCAGACCGATGGCGTTGAGTATACGTTGTACCTGGGCAGTTCATTAACGAAAGACAAAATCTTCGATCCGTTATATTTAAAGAACTTCAGACTGTGGCAGCTCCTGATGATGTGCGAGATCGATAAGAAGATGGATGCGTTGAAGCCAAAACTTAAAAACAATCTTGACATTACACAGCTTATTCTTGTACATGACCAGTCGCTCGCGATCCGGTTCAGACCAGACGAAAAACAATTTGATGTTGAAGGTGCGTATGATATTCGTTATGAAATTGTAAAGAAACGTATTGATAAAGCCTATATCAAAAATACTGGTGAACGCCTTACACAACCCGGAAAGATTGCGATTGTTTACAACCAGACTAAGGTTGAAGAAGAATACAAACGCTATTTTGAATACCTGATAGCCAAGAAATTCATCACACCAAATATTGAAGAACTTGAGCTTGAAGAGCTTCCTGGTGCTAAAGGATTAAGAGCATTCCGTATTGAAATTACAAAAGATGTAAAAGTGATTGCTAGTCCTCAAGATGATTTGTTGAAAGATATTAAGCAGGCTTTACATTTGCAGTAGCCCCCATTCCCTTCTCCCTCGGAGAAGGGAATGGCCATCAGAATAGAAAGCCCAGCCTCACATACACCATTGTGCCGTCATGAGATTTTCCTATTTCTGTTGACAATACCGTGAAGTTAAAAGGTGTAAACCACAATCCACCACCCCAGCCTTTGTGCCAAAGGGAAGAATGACCACTTGCTGTTGAAGGATCATTACCATTTTCATCTTTGTACCATACTCTTCCTACATCATAAAAACTTAGTATACCAATGGACGCGGGAAACAAATACGACCTGAAACTGAGCAGTCTTAACCGCGCTTCGAAGTTTGAATAGAATTTACTGTCACCATAGAAACGGGTTTTGCGATAACCACGCAGTTCTGTTTTTCCATCCAGTATTTGCGCTTGGTAAAATGCGTACTTACCTGAGTTAGTTCCCGCACCTGTTCGAACAGCAAAAACAAGTCGCGAGTGTTGTCGAAATGAATAATGTAATGACAGTGATGTTTGATAAGAAGAAAAGTTATGAGCTTTATCGTTCAAACCTGCCATGTTACGACCTGTAATATTAAACGTCACTCCTCTTCGTGTAAACGTTGGGTGATCACGTTTATCTAAACCTAGCTGCCATTGCACACCGGCAAAAGCATTGTATTCATCAAATAAATTATAGGGCAATGTTGCTGCATACGTTTTTATAAACCTGTCTTTGCCTACAGGATTTTCCATCTCAATTCGCTGAATAGCCGGGCCTGCTTTGACAAAACCATATCGCCCAATCTTCCTGGTTAATAATAACTGAAGACGAATCTCTTCAAACCGGTAACGATAATAATAAACAGGTTTACTTACGTGAATTCCAGGTTCATCATTTATATGACGATTAAATACTGATTCATTACCCAGTCCAAAAAAGTTATTCACATAGTTAGGCGATTTGATGTCAGCCTCTGCTTCAAGGTTAAACTTTCCGGCTACCTCAGTAAACACTCCCTTGTAAACTAAATTATAGGATTGCGTGGCCGGGGCAAAACTTGCCAACACAAGATGTCGTTGCTTGAATGGTTGCTTACGAAAACCATACGTAAAATCAATGAAGCCACCTCCAATAAAAATGCCATCGTCAAGATTGTAATTACCAAACACAAGCGGCGCTAAGCGATTGTATTGAAATGATTTTCTGTTGTACTCATTAACTGAAGGATTGTTCGATGTCTTGTCTTTTATGCGGGCAGGTATCGTTTCTGTTTTATCTTTTAAATCATAATAGAAAACTTTTTTAGCGACATGCAAACTATCGACAAGATTGTCATGTCCATCACCACCAATC
>DATCRE010000592.1:0-16111 GCA_036569145.1 Cyclobacteriaceae bacterium | reverse complement strand
GAGCAGACCAGCCAGTGATTTGAAGAAAGAAGTCTTACCAGAACCGTTCTCTCCTTTGATCCAATAGACGCCAGGTAGTAAATGCATTTCCGCAACATTTATTACCGCTACGCCATTATAATGTTTAGAGAAGTTTTTAATAGTTAGCATATATGTTTCTGATCGATAGATACCAGGATTGGTCGAAATGAGATCAGAATAATTACAATCCATTTGAAACAGTCAAATACTAAACTATTTTTGATAAACTAACCAAACCGGAATAATGACGCTTGCCGATAAACTTAACCTAGCCATTAGAAATGTAGCTGATTATCCTCAACCGGGTATTCTCTTTAAGGACATTACACCTGTGTTTGCCAACCCCGGGCTTTTGCATGAGGTTGTATCAGCGCTGGTTGACGAATATAAATCACAAAAAATAGATGCCATTGTTGGTGTTGAGGCACGAGGCTTTATTGTAGCTCCCATTTTAGCCTATGAGCTTAATTGTAGATTTATCCCCGTTAGAAAGAAGGGTAAATTACCGTATGAAACAATAACAGAAGATTATGCATTAGAGTATGGCAAGGCCACTGTCGAAATGCATAACGATGCCATACAACCCGGTTGGCGTGTATTAGTGCATGACGATCTGCTGGCCACCGGCGGTACAGCAGGAGCGGCTGCTAACCTTGTGAAGAAGTTAGAAGGAGAGATAGTTGGTTTCTCTTTCCTCATTAATCTTAGTTTTTTGCCAGGTGAGCAAAACCTATTGAAACGTTTTGGGGTTAAACCACATTATATAATCAGTTATTAACAATTCTCGAACTTTGCTGTTATAGAATGTCACAGTCAAGTCATATTCCAATGTTTCCGCTTACCCTTTTACCTATTCCGGGTGAACTGGTGCCGCTTCATATTTTTGAACCTCGTTATAAACAATTGCTTCAGGATGCTGAGCAAGATGACATAAGTTTCGGTATCTATTTTAATCATGAAATGAATACCGAAAGACTGGGATCATTAATGAAACTTGAAAGTGTTATTAAAAGATACCCGGGAGGAGAGTTGGATATTATTGTTAAGTGCACAGCTCTCTTTACAATGGAGAAACTTAATCGCACATTTAAAACAAAAATGTATCCCGGTGCTGAGGTAATGTTATTTGATAAAGAGTCACTTCTTATACCAAGTCCTGCTCTCTATGATTTATTTGCCGAATACATGGCTCACCGAAATATAACAAATCACTTTACTGCTTTTGATCTTTATCAAATTGCTAATGAACTCAATCTGGATACACATGATCGTTATAAGTTCTTAACGTCAACAGCTGATAAGAAAGAAAAATTTCTCATCACCCATATCAGGTTTCAGTTGCACGTATTGAAACAGGAAGACAATAGTAAAGATGTCTTTCATTTGAACTAACTCAGGAAGATATTGGTCAATGGTCGATAGTCAACAGTCTATAGCAATTCGTATCCCCATCCACGTCACTCGCAGAGGACGTTGATGCTCCAATAGTCTAGGTACTCATGAGCAGACATCCGTACTTCATTACTATAAAATCGTAAATTAGTTTGTTACCCAATAGTCTACAGATATTTTTTACTGTGACTCGTGTAATGCATTAATAATAATTTACTAATCCTTACTTCAAATAAGCAATTGATTTGCTGCCGAACTCGATAGCACTTGATTTTATCTACTCTCACGGTAGACTTTATGCAAACGTTTTACATAAAAATGTTTTCCAAATAGGATGATTATGGGGCAATAAGGTCTATCACAAACGATACTTAGATGATAAAATTTATGCAAACGATGTTTCAATAATAAAAACAGGTTTCCTTACAGCACCGCAACGAGCGTCGCAACGCCGCGTATATTTGTATCATAAACAAAAACAAAAAAGAATATGAAAGCTAAATCATTAATCCTCACAGCCCTTGTAGTGTTGAGCTCAGTAGCTACAACATTTGCAAAAGAAGAACCAAGCAAAGCTGGTCTTGTAATTGTGCCTGTTAAAGGAACAGAAGTATTCAAAGTTATTTATAAAAGCGAAACTGCTGGTAAAGTAAAATTGAATATCTATAATGAATCAGGCGTAGTTGTATTTTCTGAAACATTAAAATCAGTTGAAGGTTTTATCCGTCCACTTAATTTCAATGGTCTTCAAAATGGTGAATATACAGTAGAACTTATTGATGCAGCTGGTAAAAAATCAGAGAAGATCAGCTTCTTGCCTGCAGGTGCTTCAAAAATTGGTTCAATTGGCGCTACTGCTCTTAGCACAGCACACGTATCAAAACTTAGCTCGGATAACAATAAGTATTTAGTAGCACTTGCTAACAAAACTGCTGGTACTGTTACTGTAAAAATCTATGATGGTTCTGAAAACCTTATTCATACTGAAACAAAAGAAATCAGTGGTAACTTTGCTCAAGTTTACTCAGTAAAAAATGCTGGTAGTAATCTTACTTTCGAAGTTACAAACGCTGCTGGTGTAACGATCACAACTAAATTCTAACATACTTATGTTAGCGCTTGAAAGGGAACCGATTCAACAAGGTAGAATCGGTTCTTTTTTTTTTGCTAACCCTGATTGAAAACTAAGATCTCTCCAAAAGGACTTGTATTAAATCTTCCGCTCGCTTTCTCCTGAGCATTTCCACCATTAGCATTTCTGTCGCCGTTTTAAAACAGACAATTCTCTAAATAAATTTATAGGAAGCAGTAAAGTAGAGATCATTTACGTACCAATGATCACTCGCGTTTTCCGACAGTAAAATGTGTTCCAGACACACGCCAAATACTGAACATACACGAATTATTGGCGCCATAAAATGATTGCTGAAGTTTACATTTGCATTAACTTCACTTACACTTAAAAAAACTACACATGAAATCGCACATTCTGTTCTTTCTGCTTTTGTTTTTTATTATCGGTAACGTTTACGCTCAGGATGATGTGTACAGATTATTTAAGGTAGAAGATTTTACAAAGGAAAATATCTTCACGAAGGGTATTGAGGGACCTAATGTTGATGCAGCTGGAAATCTCTTTGTTGTTAACTTTCAAAAGGAAGGAACGATAGGTTATGTAGATGAGAGAGGAGTGGCTTCTGTCTTTCTTACACTTCCTGCAGGTAGTGTTGCTAATAGCATTCAGTTCGATAAGCGAGGTGATATGTTATTGGCTGACTATACAGGCCACAACATATTGAAGGTGAAAATGAAGAGTCGTAAGGTGAAGGTTTATTCTCATGCAGCATTTAATCAGCCGAATGATATTTGCATTAACCAGCGAGGCCAGCTTTTTGCGTCAGATCCTAATTGGAAAGATGGCACTGGCAAAATCTGGCGTATAGATAAAGGTGGTAAAGCTAAAGTATTAAACGACCAGATGGGTACAACAAATGGTATAGAGCTTAGTCCCGATGAGAAGATATTATATGTAAACGAAAGTGTTCAGCGAAAAATCTGGGCCTTTGATGTAGATGCAAAAGGAAATATATCGAACAAACGCCTCTTCGCTGAATTTCCTGATTTTGGTTTCGATGGTATGAAATGTGATAAGGAAGGAAATCTCTACGCGGCCCGTTATGGCAAAGGTGTAATTGTAGTGCTTTCACCCGATGGCAAAGTTATTCGCGAAGTTCAATTGAAAGGAAAAGACTGTACTAACCTTGTATTCGGAGGTCTTAATGGCAAATTGGTTTTTGTCACCATGCAGGATAGAATGGGCCTAGAGATGTTTAGAAATGATATCGCAGGTAAAAAATTTAATCAATAATTTTGTTCAATTAGCTCTAGTCGCTTTACGATAGATTTAGGGAGTAACAAAGTTCCGGGAGATAACACAGCATTGGCGCCAATCTTGGTATGATCGCCTACTAACGCTCCAAACTTGTCGATCTCAGTTGAGATCTGATTTCCTTCAACAGTTATTTTGATAACTTTTTCTTTTCGTTCATTATAGTGGTTGGCAATGACAGATCCGGCCTCCATATTCACCTGTGATCCGATGATGGAGTCTCCTACGAAATTGAAATGAGCCAGAGCAGAATTGCTAAACAAATAGCTCGATTTAATTTCACAACCTGGCCCGATGGAAACCTGTTTATCAAGAAAAACTCCATTGCGCAGGTAAGCATGCGATCCTATAAAACATCCAGCCGATACAATAATCGGGCCTTTGAGAATGACATGTTCTTCTACCCTGGCATCTTTATGAATAGCAACATTATCCTGAATTCTGTAATCGGCTCCCAGTGACTTTATCTTCTTAGCGATGATAAGTTGCGCGGCCTGCGTAACCTCCCATGGAGTTTCGTTCTCAAGTTCAGGGAAGATAGTTTTGAAAGCCTGGATATAAGGTTGAATTGTAATCATTATTATTTCTCGTAAAGTTCTAAAGGTAGTCCGTCTGGATCAGAGAAAAAAGTAAAACGTTTGCCAGTATATTCATCTACACGCACAGGTTCAGTCGCAACATTTTTGCTATTCAAGTTAGCAATGGCAAGGGTAATGTCATCGACTATAAAAGCAAGATGGCGGAGGCCACGTGCTTCTGGTCTTGAAACCCGTGCTGGCGGGTTAGGAAAAGAAAATAATTCTATCACATATTGATCGTTCAGCGCCAGATCCAGTTTCCATGATTGGCGTTCTGCTCGGTAATATTCACCCTGAATTGAAAAGCCCAACACCTGTGTATAGAATTGCTTCGATACTTCATAGTCTGAACAGATAATGGCTACATGGTGTATGGCGCGGAGCACAGGGTATAATTTTTCTTGCTAAAATAGAGAAATGATATTGTTACAAAAACTTCTGATGCCATTTTGTTCACGGCATAATCGGCAGGATTAAGATTGCGTCCATGATAAAAATCATACTTTAACAGTGGTAAAATCATAATCATGATAGTTAACCATTATTAGCTTTGAATAGACTCAGGCGTTGAATGATTTTAAATTCAAGGTCATTTACTTACTTTTAATCGCAGATATAACATTAAACAACCGTTATGAAAAAAATACTTGTTCCTACCGATTTTTCAAAACCCGCGCAGATTGCTGTTGATACGGCGCGTGATATTGCATTGAAAACCGGAGCCCAACTCATTCTGCTTCATGTTGTAGAAGATGTTGCCGGTGGCTCATACAACGTTGAGGGTGAAGTTAATTTTGATGGAGATGCTGAGGACAGACTTTTCACCATGAAACTTATTGAGAAGTCTCGCAAGCAATTAGAGAAGCAGGCTTCAGACCCGAAACTTAATGGCATAAAAGTTAAATCGCTTTTGCGCTTAGGTACTCCTTTTCACGGCATGCAAACTATTATTACAGAGCAAAAAGTTGATCTGGTTGTAATGGGTACTTCGGGCCATACTCAAATTGAAGAAATGGTTATAGGAAGCAATACAGAGAAAGTTGTACGCATGTCGCATTGTCCTGTTCTTACCGTTCATAAGAAACCAGCAAGTTCTGATTTCAAGAGTATTGTGTATGCAACTTCGTTAAATAAAGATGAAGAAGTTTTCTCTCGTGTTGTTCGCAATACGCAGGAGCTTTACAATGCAACTATCCATCTTGTTTATGTTAATACACCTGGCAATTTTCAACGCGAGGTTGTTGTTCGCAAATACATGCAGGACTTCGCCAAACGCCTTCAACTTAAAAACTTTACGATCAATGTATTTAGCGATCGCACTGAAGAAGAAGGTATTATTTACTTTGCCGAACAGGTTGATGCAGACCTTATAACAATGGCTACTCATGGCAGGACTGGCTTTGCCCATGTGCTTTCCGGAAGTATAGCAGAAGATGTAGTGAGTCATGCAAAACGTCCGGTACTAACCTTTGTTATCAAGCACCGGAAAAAAGGAAAATAATTCATTATCACATTAAGAAGAAGCCACGCCAACGCGTGGCTTCTTTTTTTAAATTGGGGCGATGAAAGATTACTATCAGATATTAGGAGTAAGTAGCACTACTCCGTCTGCTGAGATAAAAAGAGTGTATCGCAGACTGGCTATGCTATATCATCCGGACAGAAATCATTCGCCAGAGGCTGAGCAGATCTTCAAAGAAATAAATGAAGCGTATGATGTACTTGGCAATGATGAAACCAGGCGATGGTATGATTATAGACGTCAGTCAACCAGTAATAACACAACCTATTCTGATACTACACGAACACCATCAAGACCTGCACACAGAGACCCGGCCTATCGTAGAAAACGTGCATCACGGCCAGTAAATTCTGAGCCGTCAAGAGCGGAAACACTTGCTCATTATTTACCTTATTTTCTTTGGATGAACCAGGTAGGCGTGGCAATGATGTTTATTTTTCTGTTGGATTATTCTTTGCCGCTCACCACATCCATCGAAAGAATTATGATTCTTTACTCTCTACCTTCGCATGACGCATCGAACCATGGCATCGTTACAACGCATGGTCATAGAATTCAAATTACAAGCGACGCTGATGTTTTTAAAGAAGGTGAAGAAATAGAATTACACTACACGCCTGTTTTCAAAACGATTATGAAGGCCAGGTACAATGACCAGATATTTGGAACCGCTGACCGGGGAATATATGGCCCTATATTTATTTTTCCTGTTATGCTCTTTGTTACTTCTATATTGGGTTTGGTTTTCAGAGCAAATGTTGAATATGCTTTTAATCTGAGTATAATAAGTGGTGTATTGTTTATTTTTGTGCTGGCATTTATCTTACTGTTATGAGCAAGAAAAACGATTGGAAGAAACGTGATGGTGTAGTGTACTCTACAGATTCAAATTTTGATTTCTCATATCAATCTGACGAGGAGGCTGCTACACTTCCTCCACAACAACAAAACCTAAAAGTATTGTTAGATAAAAGTATGCGTGCCGGTAAACAAGTAACACTGGTAACAGGTTTTGTTGGTGCATCCGCAGATCTGGAAACACTTGGCAAGATGCTTAAAACAAAGTGTGGTGTGGGTGGCTCTGTTAAAGATGGCGAAGTGATTATTCAGGGTGATATGCGTGATAAGATTGTTCTCGCTCTTCAGAAAGAGGGCTATAAAGCCAAACGTGTAGGTTGAAGAAATGCAGTCAAGCTATATTGTTTTGCTATTATGGCTACAAATGATGAACAAAATCAAAACTGTAAGGCTTGAAGTTGTGAGCTTACTAACATCATGAACCAATTTTGAAAAGGCTTTTCAGGAAACTTCTTTTCTTTTTTCCAGATAGGATGTCGTCAAGAACAGTTCTCAGATAAACGAGGAACGCATTGTCTTTTATGATGAATCCTTCTATACCAATGCTGTTTACTTTTTTAGATAGTTCGGGATCAGTATCGCCTGTAATATAAACTACAGGTATCTTATTATTCGCCCTCCGTATTTCTTTTAAATAGTGAATTCCATTTTTAGTCGGCTCTTGTAGATTGTGATCCAGGATAATCAGGAATGGCTCCTTAGAAATATTTTGAAGAGCCTCTTCTCCAGTAGAGTATACTTCAGTCCTAAAGCCACCCAAAAGTTTAAAATGATTCTGCATGAACTTTAAATAGACAGGATCATCATCAATAATAAAAATAAGTTTTTCCATTGCTAGACTTAAGGTTTGGTCGGGTTTATATAAAGATATAAATTATTACAATGTAATGAATGAAGCAGGCGAAAAACCTGGAACCTGATTTCTCATATTAAGACTATTCTGACCCTATAATGGGAATTTAAATTTGTATTATGCTGGCTATACCTTTAATAAAACCCATGGAAATAGCTTTTTGCATGGAAAAGCTAATTTCGAATTTATGCTGCTGAAGTTGGATTGTTATTTGTCTGACCGTGCAGGCGTAGAATCGAATTGTGATATGACAAGTTTTTTTGAACACCAGCGTACCAGCTTTAAAAGAAGCTATCTTAAGAATCTGATTTTGCTCGCAGCTGTTGATGGGCAAATGGATGATAAAGAGCTTAAACTTTTATACAAGATAGGGAAGAGACGAGGACTTAAAGAATGGCAAGTAATTGGTATCCTGGCAGACAATTCTCCACACGAACTTTTTATTCCAGACTCCATGTCGAGCAGAATGAATCTGCTATATGATTTTATGGAGATTGTTTATGCCGATGGTCATGTGAACGAACGGGAAATGTATTTTATAAACAAAACCATAACGGCTTTTAATTTACCTTCCAAAGTTTCAAGCGAACTCCTCATGATGTTTAGCAGAGGTACTCCAAGCATAACGGAGTGGGCCAATTTTTCAAATGCTATGCTTGTCTAGCTGCGAAGGTGAAATGCTTTAGCTTTTGTAAAAGCGCGAAGTCCTGCGTGCGATAAGGTTGCACCAATGCCTGAATGATTCCTTCCACTCCATGGCAATGCAGCACTAACACGATCACAGCAATTCCAATAACCAGTACCGGTATTCAATTCGCTTAATATATTTTCTGCACGATGCTGATCGGCACTATACACAGATGCCGTTAAACCATACTCAGTATCCTGCATAAGCTTAAGAGCTTCTTCATCATTTTTTACTTTCATAATGCCGATGATTGGACCAAACGATTCATCGCGCATTACACTCATGGCATGCGTTACGTTTGTAAGAACGGTTGGCTCAAAGTAATATCCTTTTCCTGTCTTTGGCTTTCCACCTGTTAAAAGTGTAGCACCTTTTTGAACGGCGTCTTTTACCTGGTTGTCTAAAACAGAAAGTTGTTCTTTACGACTTAATGGAGCAATGTATACACCGGCTTCTGTTGGCTCACCAACTTTCCATGACTTTACTTCTTTTACAAATTCAGAAACGTAATTGTCATAGATTTTTTCGTGAACATAAATACGTTCTACAGCACAACAACTTTGTCCGTTGTTGTAGAATGCACCATCGGCTGTGCCAGCAGCAACGGCTTTAATATCAGCTACATCATCAGTAACATAAAGCGGATCTTTTCCACCTAACTCACATTGACATGGAACCATTTTAGGTGCTACTTTTTCATATATGTATTTACCTGTTTTGTAAGAGCCTGTAAAGAAGTAGCCATTGAATGGAAGTTCAAGCAACAGCTCACCAACTTGTCGGCCACCAATAGCAATATGAAAAATGTTTTCAGGTACTCCAGCTTCCTTTAATAATTTCTCTATTGTTAACCCGGTAAGTGAAGCATACTCTGATGGTTTGTAAAGCACAGCGTTACCAGCGAGTAATGCTGGTACAAAAACATTTACACCTACGAGGTAGGGATAATTCCAGGCAGAAATGTTGCAGACTACACCAAGAGACTCATAAGAAATCTTTTCAGTCATGTTTCCATCAACCGTCATGATTTCGTCGGATAAATATTTTTCAGTGTTTTCAGTGAGCCATTTTATTCTTGCCCTTGCACCATTGATTTCGTTGCGTGATTGCTGCAATGGCTTTCCAACTTCGGATGTTAATGTTGCTGCCAGCGTTTCAATATTTTTCTCGAGCAAATTCGAAAAAGTTTTGATGATATTGATTCTGTCGATGAGTTTTGTTTTCTTCCACGTTAGCTGAGCTGTCTGAAGCTTGTTGAATTTAGAAGAAACGCTTGCTGAAGAATCTTCAGTTAACGAGGTGATTATTTCTTCGGTGGCCGGATTGATAACATTCATGGATAACAGATTTTTAATTTGAAGCTCGAACACTTTCAATAAAAGCGCTTCTTATATTTTTTGTATAGGCGCTTTCCTGATCTTTCATTCGTTCAGGATGCCATTGGACTAACATTAGAAAAGGTTTTCCTTTTGGATTTTTCCATTCTATTCCTTCAACCACATTGTCTGCTGATACAGCATTTGCCACGAGATCTTTACCAATTAATTCGGCACTTTGATGATGAGCGCTGTTTACACTGCCTTGATGATTATTGCCAACAATTTTTCCAAGCAAACTATCTGGATCAACGTGTATGGTGTGATAGCGATCATACTCTGGAAATTTTGAGTGATTAAATTTTCCAAATGAAGGAATATCAGGAATGAGTGTGCCACCAAAAAAAACATTAGCAACCTGGAGACCGCGACAAATACCTAACAATGGAAGTTTTTTGTCTCTTACATATTCAAGGATTTTCCACTCCAGCGCATCACGATCATCGATGATGTCATCAAGATTATATTGCTCAACGTACTCGCTCTTGTTGTAGTAACGGGGATGAATATCTTCACCACCACTCAGCACAATGCCATGACATTTTTCGATGTCTTGAAAATTGTTGTTGGTATAACTTAACCGAAGCGTTTCAACTCCTTCTTCACCTTCAATCCATTTAGCGTAGGCATCGTACTTACTGCAATCAGAAATGCCAATAATGATCTTTTTCATCTGGTAAAATTATAGCTTTCATTGATTATTTCACAGAGACCACAGAGAAGCACAGAGTCTCAAAGAGAATTTATTATGAATGAAAATGCACCTCCGTGAAACTCTGTGCTTCTCTGTGTAACTCTGTGGTATAAATTTGTTTCTACCATGCTTTTGTATATAAATTTTTAAAGTCTTCTCGTGATACTGGCTTCGGATTATTAGGATGCGCAAAATCGGCTAACGCCAGGTCTGCGAGCGTTTCAATATGTTCTTGTTTAACACCAATGTCGCGAAGCTTATGTGGTATGTTGATTTTTGAATTAAGCTCGAACAAATATTTTACAACATCTTCGCCGGTGGCATTTTTTAATTCAAGTGTATTGGCAATGCGTTTGAATTTATGTTCAAAGCCTGCAATGTTAAATTGCATACCGTAAGGAATGTTAACAGCATTGGCGAGTCCGTGATGTGTATCTAGTAATGATGAGAGTGGATGTGCTAGTGAATGCACAACACCCAATCCTTTTTGAAATGCTACTGCACCCATCAATGAAGCAATCAGCATTTTACTTCTCGATTCAAGATCAGGTTTATTAACGGCCTGCTCTAAAGATTGACTGATTAATGAGATTCCCTCCAACGCAATGCCTTCACAAAGTGGATGAGGCATTTTAGCCAAGTATGCTTCCATGTTGTGTGTTAACGCATCCATACCTGTAGCGGCTGTAATGAATGCTGGTAACTCCATTGTTAACAACGGGTCAGCAAAAACAATCTTTGCTAATAATTTCGGAGCAAAAAGAATTTTCTTCTGATGAGTTACATCATCGGCGATGATGGCACTTCTTCCAACCTCACTGCCTGTGCCAGCGGTTGTGGGTATGGTTATGAAGTGAGGAACATCATTCGTAACAAAAACATCACCACCTATAAGATCATCATATTTAAAAAGATCTTCCCTGTGATTTACACGCAATACAATAGCTCGGGCAACGTCAAGGGCCGCACCTCCACCAATGCCTACAATACAATCACGTCGATAGTTGTCATAGGTATCCGTACCCTTATACACATCTGACTTAACAGGATTTTTGTGTATGTCGCTAAAGACTTCAACAGAAAGATTTTTTCTCTTCAATCCATTAATGAGCTCGATAAAAAAACCAAGCTGAGCCACAACCGGGTCAGTTACGATTAATGGTTTCGATAAATTATTTTTAATTAAGTAATCGCCAAGTTCCTGGCTTGAGCCGGCACCAAAGCGAATGGTGGTCGGGAAATTGTATTGATAGATTTTATCAAAAGTCATGGTTCAATTATTATTTATTATTTAATTGTTCTTGTATTCAATGTCGTTGCTAGTTCAGAATCCCGAAGGGATGTTATTATTGTAGTATTGTTTGATTAAAGTTTATTAAACCCTGAAAGGGTGAAATAATGTCACTCCTTCGGAGTTCTTGTTCTCTAATTTTCATTTGTTGTTATAATCATATCAGCCCTTCGGGCTTTGTGTCTAAACATAGAGGAATAGGACTTTTAACTATTGACCATTGACTATCGACCATGGACCATTAAATAATTTCAAAGTACCGCTTATACTCCCAATCAGTAACAGCTTTTAAATGTTGACGCCACTCCCAATCACGTGTCATGGTAAAGTGGTTAACAAATTTTTCTCCGAATAATTCTTTTGCAACAGGTGAATTCTTCATCAACTGTGTAGCTTCATGAAGATTGCCTGGCAATGTGCCATTCGAAAAATCGCGATAGCCATTGCCAACTGTAGCAGGTCTTAGTTTCAATTTGTTTTTTATTCCATATAAACCAGATGCCAGCGAGGCAGCCATGGCGAGATATGGATTTACATCCGATCCAATCACACGCGTTTCAAGTCTGCATGATTTACTTCCACCTGATAAAACTCGTAACGCTACAGTTCTGTTATCAACGCCCCATGTAAGTGTGGTGGGTGCCCATGCACCTTCTACTAATCGTTTATAACTATTAATGGTAGGAGCGAACATAGGCAGCAGATGAGGAAGACAATACAACTGACCAGCAATATAATTTTTCATCAGCTCGCTCATGTTGTGTTCATCCTTCTCATTGTAGAAAAGATTTTTCTTAGCGGCCTTATCCCAAAGACTTTGATGCACATGTCCGCCGCAGCCCGGAAGATTTTCGCTGATCTTGGCCATGAATGTTGCCATGATACCATGCTTGTATGCAATTTCTTTTACAGCGGTTTTGAAAAGAACGGCACGATCAGCAGCTTCTAGTAAATCAGAATAAACGATGGCAGCTTCTAAAACTCCGGGTCCGGTTTCAGTATGTAAGCCTTCAAGCGGCACATCGAATTTTTTGAGGAGGTCGAAAAGGTCTGTGAAGAAAGAATTCTTTAACGTGCTTCGGAGAATGGAGTAGCCAAACATGCCCGGTGTGAGCGGGGTGAGATCTTTATATTTTTTATCACTTGCGCTCTGCGGTGTTTCTTCAAAGTTAAACCATTCAAACTCTTGCGAGAAGAAAGGTGTGTATCCGCCTTTAGTTGCTTCACTGATTACTTTCTTTACTAATTGTCTTGGATCTATCGGTGATGGTTTTCCATCGGCTTCAATAAGCTCACCGAGAAAAAAAGGAGTATCATTTTCCCACGGAATTTTTCTGAAGGTATTTATATCCAGTGTAGCAGGCGAATCAGGATAGCCGGTGTGCCATCCGGTAAAAGTGCCTTTATCATAAGCAACATCGGCTGTATCCCAACCAAAGATTACATCGCAGAAACTGGTTTGATTATCAATGACACTTAAAAACTTCTCAGCGGAAATGTATTTGCCTCTAAGAATACCATCGATGTCAGTAAAAGCTACCTTCACTTTACCAGAAGGATGGTTCTTAACGTAATCGAGAATTGCTTTGGTTGTCATGGTAAAACCATTAAGGTGAAAATTTACAAAATTATTCGGGAGCTCCTTTCAGTTTGAAAAGTTTAAACAAGAGATAACATAGTCCTAATATAAAAAGATAGATGAATCCAAGTGTTAAATTGTAAATGAACATGGAGAGGAATGAACCAACGGCAATGATCAACGCTACGATGGGAAACACAGGATACATGGGCACTTTAAATGGACGATGCAGCTCTGGTTCTTTCCTGCGAAGTGAGATAACACTAATCATGGAAATGATATATAAAGTCAAAGCTCCAAAAACGGCAATCGTTATTATTTCAGAAGTTTTGCCGGTAAGCAATGCAATTACACCGATGATCATGTTAACAAGTAAGGCATTGGAAGGTGTTTGAAAACGCTTATGAATTTTGCCGAGAATGGCGGGAGCAAATCCTGTTCTTCCAAATTCAAAAGTTGATCGGCCCGCTGCTAATATCAACCCATGAAACGATGCTACTAATCCAAACAAGCCAACGGTTATGAGCAGGTGATAAAGTAAGCTATTATCACTCACAAGTTGAGCCAGCGCCAGTGGCAAAGGTGAATCAGAAGTAGTACCATCAGCTTTATAAACAATAGCTTCCCAACCGGCTACGCCCACGGCACTCATAAACGTGATAATGCATAAAACAACAAGTGTAATGATTGCCGAACCAAAGCCAACGCGAATAGTATGTTTTGGATCAATAGCTTCTTCAGCAATATTGGCGACACCTTCTATTCCGAGAAAAAACCATATCGCAAATGGAACAGAAGCGAAGACACCATTCCATCCATTGGGAAAACTGTTTTGTGAGAGGTTGATCGATTTAAAATGCGGTAATGTAATTCCTGAGAACAACACCAGTTCGCCAACAGCAAAGATGGTAATGATCAACTCGAATGTAGCAGCAGCTTTAACACCAGAAATATTCAATGCCGTAAAAATTATGTATGCTAAAATAGCAATGGAAAGAATGGGTATCTCAGGAAAAAATAAATTGAAGTAAGCACCAATGGCAAAAGCAATAGCCGGAGGTGCAAAGATAAATTCAATAATCTGAGCCATGCCAGCGAGAAAGCCGAGGTCTTTCCCTAATGCCCTGTTAGCATAATCAAAAGCACCACCAGCCTTGGGTATGGCACATGCTAATTCAGTGTAACTAAAGGTGAAGGTGACATAAAGAATAATGATGAAGCCTGTAGCAATAGCAAGACCTAACGTGCCTCCCTTTTCAAGCCCGAGGTTCCATCCGAAATACATTCCGGAAATAACATAGCCAACACCTAATCCCCATACCATAGCAGGGGTGAGTGTTCTCTTCAACTCAGGTGACGTTGACATGAATTATGTTTGTTCAGTTTAATTTATTTTTCTTTCAAGCCTGATATTTTTCAGGTAGCGACTTGAAGCTAGTAATTAGATTTCATTTAAACACAAGTAGTGAGATTTTTCCTAGTAGACAGAATGCGGTTTCAGACCCCATGTCCAATTTGCTTTAATCAAACTTTAAGAATTTTTATTCTCCCTTTGAAGGGGGATAAGTGCGCACTATCTTTGGCTCAGCTATGGATCAAACATATTTGTCTGAATTCGGAGAAATTTTACTCTTCATTGTTGGAGCCGTCCTCTTTGCTATTGTAGCGTTTCTGGCTTCCAGAATTATTCGGCCGGACAGACCTAACCCTGAAAAATTATCGTCATACGAAACGGGAGAAGAAGCAACTGGTCCAGCCTGGACACAGTTCAACATCAGATTTTATATTGTCGCGCTTATTTTTCTTCTCTTTGAAGTTGAAATTGTTTTCCTGTTTCCCTGGTCGACAGTTTTTGCAAGCGAAGCACTTATCAAAGAAACTAATGGTGCATGGGGATGGTTTACCATGACGGAGATGGTGATCTTTATTTTTATACTTGCTGTTGGCCTCGCGTATGCATGGGTGAATGGCTACCTGAATTGGGTGAAGCCAGAAGCAAAACCGACTGTATTCAAATCATCAGTGCCGAAAGCACTGTATGAAAAGATCAATGAAAAATATCGTTAACGTATATGGAAGGTGTCTATAAAAATTGTCAGAGTTGTGGTATGCCACTAAAACGTGATGAGAAGGGTGGAGGCACAAATGCAGATGGATCGACCAGTGTCATGTATTGTTCTCACTGTTATCAACAAGGCAAATTCACCATGCCTGATCTAACCCTGGATCAGATGAAAGAGCGTGTGAAACAAAAATTAAAGGAATTTGGATTTCCTGGATTCCTGGCGGGCTTGTTCACGCGTAATATTCATAAACTTGAACGCTGGAAAAATAAATAGATGGGACTACTGGATCAGAAATTTGAAAGTGGCGGTGTAATTGTTACAAAGCTTGATGACCTTCTCAACTGGGCAAGGTTATCGTCCATGTTTCCGATGACGTTTGGCCTGGCATGTTGTGCTATTGAGTTTATGAGCACAGGCACAACGGTATATGATATGGATCGTTTTGGTATGGCTCCGCGTGCAACACCACGACAAGCCGATGTGATGATCGTAGCCGGAACTGTAACGTTTAAAATGGCCGACCGCATTAAAAGATTATATGAACAGATGGCCGAGCCACGCTACGTTATTTCAATGGGCTCATGTTCAAACTGTGGAGGCCCATACTGGCAGCATGGCTACCATGTTGTTAAAGGTGTTGATAGAATTGTGCCCGTCGATATTTATGTACCCGGCTGTCCGCCAAGACCCGAGGCATTGATTGGTGGTTTCTTAAAACTTCAGGAGAAGATTCGTAATGAAAGTATGATGGCGCCAACGGCGTTGGAGAAATTATTGAAAAAAGAAAATCAACCAGTCAATGTT
>DATCRE010000591.1:0-3380 GCA_036569145.1 Cyclobacteriaceae bacterium | reverse complement strand
GCTGGGTGTTGAGCTTGATGAGAAAGAAATAATTTAGGCCTCACCCTAAATCCCTCTCCGGAGGAGAGGGACTTAAGCCCTTCTCCTTTGGAGAAGGGTTGAGATGAGGCCTTTCTACTTCAATGATAGCTGAGCACCAATAAGTTTTTGCTTGATAAACTTTTTAAATTCTTTCGGTTCCTTTATTGTGATGTGATCCATAAGTCCGAGAACGAAACGTCCTATTCCTTCAAAGCTGGCTACCGGGCCATGAAATAAAAACTTCGATCCTTTTCTTTCTGTGTAGTGAACGGAAAGCGGATACTCTTCTTTGAGAAGTAAATAAGAACGCATGGTGAGTTTGAGCGTAACCCAGGTAGCAGTCTCTCCCGAAAGTCCAAAAATATCGGCGTTGGTTTTTTTGTGAAGCGCTTCAAATTTGAATTTCTTTTTTCCATCAACGACTTCATCAATTCGTTCAAGCTTGAATTGTTTACACTTCTGATCATTGGTGTCGAGTGCTATGACCGATTTATAATCGGTGCCGAATTGAAAAGGCTCTATCAGCCTGTTTTTTATTTCGTTGCTGTTGGCGGAATGATAACCTTTAAGAATTACCTGTCGCTTGTTCTTTATAGCTTCAGTAAGTTTTTCAATGTGCTGTCCAACTTTTAGCTTAACAACAACCTTGGGCATGTCATCAAGTTCAGAATTAAGCGAGAGTTTTTTGAGCAGCGAATTTCGCATCGGATTATCAAATGCTCCTTTGCGAATTAATGTTTTTAAAATGTTCGTCTCCGCTATACTGAAGCTGGTTGTTGAAGGCTCTTCTTCAGAGGTGAATATGAAATAACGATTTTCAAAATCCTTATCGATCACGAAACCGACAGCTTCCAAAAGCCTGATATAACGGTATACTGAACGTTCACTTATTTTAAATTGAGCTGCGAGGTCATCAACAGTTTTTCCTTTTCCTTTAATAACAGCGATGAACTCTAACACGCGCATTAGTTTTGCCTGCGGTATTGGTGATGATGCACTCTGAACTACTCTTGCCATGAGGCGAAGATAGCAGGATGAGAATTAATTGTTAAAATGTTGATTTGATTTTATGATGTGTGTTCAGCGTTTAACTCAATACTTGTTTGGCTTTGGATTTCAGCATGCTGATATCGGTGATAGCAACATTAGTCTCTTTTGCTAACTCATCCCACGTGCGCATCCTGATGCTGACTTCAAACAACTCATCATTTTCGAAGAGTGCAGCTTCAGTAGTTGTCATAACACCACCTTGAAAAACCAACGTCTGTTTACTGGCTTCACTTAGGTTGTTATAGTATTCAGGATATTTAAACGTGAGGTATCGTTTTGCTTGCACATGATATTCTACAAGTCTGGCTACGCGTTCAGGGAAACCTTTAGAGCGAAGATAATCTGCACCAATCCGCTCGTGACTTTTAACACCATAACCGCCCATGTCATTTTCTTTATTCTTCATCTCGCAGATGTGACCAATGTCATGGAAGAAGGCGGCGAGTATAATTTCATCATCGTATTCTTCTTTCATAGCAAGCTCAGCGCTTTGCGACATGTGCTCAAGTTGTGATACGGGCTCTCCGATATAATCTTCATGGCCGAAGCGTTGATAGAGATCAAATACTTCATCAACAATCTGATCGATGTGATTACTCATATAGAAATGATTTGGTTGGAAAGGTAATGAAATTGCAGCATGCCTTATGGTGTCTGAATTTTATGTAAACATTAAATCCGATAGTGCTAAATTCAATTAAGATTCATCGCTATAATTTGTGAACCATAGCATGAACCATAACTTGCATAAAATTTCTGATGATGAAAATAGAGTTGGTGGTATTTGATCTCGCAGGTACAACAGTTAAAGACAACAAAGATGTTCACCGGGTATTACAACATGCACTCGTTAAACATGATGTTGAGATTTCTATTGAAGATGCCAATGAGGTGATGGGAATTCCCAAGCCAACTGCAATTCGTCAGCTACTTGAGAAATGTTATACGGGCAATCGACAAATTGATGAAGAATGGATAACGGAAATACATGAAGCCTTTGTCAATGAAATGATTTCTTTTTACGAGTATGATGAGTCAGTAGGCGAGCGTGAAGGTGTTAGCACTATGTTTCAAAAATTGAAATGGAATAATATTAAGATAGCCGTAGACACTGGCTTTGACAGACCTATTACTACACCACTGCTGAAGCGACTGAAGTGGCTTGAAAATAATCTTATCGACGCCAGCATTACCAGTGATGAAGTGTTGAAAGGAAGACCTTATCCGGATATGATTTATCGTGCTATGGAACTCACTGGTATGAAGGATGTAAAGCGTGTAGCAAAAGTAGGTGACACTGCCTCTGATCTCAATGAAGGTACTTCTGCGGGTTGTGGTCTTGTTATTGGTGTTACATCTGGTTCATTTACAAGAGAAGAGTTGCTAAAGGAGAAACACACTCACCTGGTAGAGAAAGCTCCTGATGTTCTTGAGATTCTCGAGATCAAATAATTTTATTATTTAGTTGAATAAGGTTTATTAAATTGTTAAATTCATATTAACCAAATGTTAATGTGGATTGAAAACAATTACACTTTGTTTCCTGTTACTCAACTCGTTGAGTTATGCGCAACAAATCACGTGGAGAAGCGGCGCATTGGTTTTAGATTCTGATAAAGTTTGTGTTGGCGAACTTTCTGTTCAGGATGAATACGATCTGATTCTGTTTCGGATTCATGATAGTGTTACAGTTTACCCGGCGTATAGAATACAGTCAGCGCGTTATTATGATGATGTTGCTAAAGTAAATCGGAAATTCATTTCTATGAAAGAAGACAACGTATCACGTCGTGCATTTCATCTTTACGAAGTAGTTCTGCAAGGAGAGTGGAGTATTTTACGCAAGCGAAAAAATACGTCTGCGGGCTTTAAAGTTTTGAATGATAAAGAAGATTATCTATACTACATCAAGTCAGACGAACAGTTGGTGTCGCTCATGCACTTTAGAGAAATTGTATATCCTCAATTGTTAGAGAACTCGCATGATGAGCTGCTCTCATTCATAGCCGTTAATAAGCTGAACCCTAACGAACCTGCCAGCGCTATTCGCATCATTGATTTTTACAACAAGCGAAACTCTGTGCGATTAGCATCGCTTGATTATTAGGATGAATTTTTAAATAGTACACACAAAAGTGCCCGGTATCTGTAAGGCGTGAAGTTACCAGTTGAGACGACTCTGCGAAAACAGAATGCTTATCTCATCGGGATCATGACGATGAACTCTGATCCACGATTCACTATGCTGGTAGCCGTAATGGTGCCGCCAATCAGTTTAGCTGCCTTCATGGCCAGGTAAAGTCCAAGAC
>DATCRE010000590.1:0-8417 GCA_036569145.1 Cyclobacteriaceae bacterium | reverse complement strand
CCGAATGGAATGCTCTCGTAAAATCAGGTGGTGTTTTGAATGATAAGCAAGATACATGGTATCCCACAGAGCGAGCATTAAAAGGATCGCAAGTTAAGAGACCAGGTGTTGTATCAGAAGGTTATACCATTGAGAACACAGCATTGATAAAAGAATTTCTTCGTCCGAACATGGTGAGCATCGTACGTAGTAAACGTGTTTTGCTTGAAGGCGTTACGTTTCAAAACTCGCCTGCATGGTGTTTACACCCACTTCTCACACAGCATCTGATCATGAGAAATGTAAAAGTTCGTAACCCATGGAATGCACAAAATGGCGACGGAGTAGATATCGAATCATGTCGTTATGTTAAGCTCGAAAATTGTTCGTTCGACGTTGGTGATGATGGCATCTGCATTAAATCAGGTCGCGATGAAGAAGGTCGTAAGCGAGGCGTTGCAACAGAAGAAGTAAGCATTAAAAATTGTACTGTATTTCATGGGCATGGCGGATTTGTTATCGGCAGTGAAATGAGTGGAGGCGCAAGAAATATTTTTGTTTCTGATTGCAATTTTTTGGGAACAGATGTCGGTCTTCGTTTTAAAACAACACGTGGCAGAGGGGGAGTTGTTGAAAAAATTTATGTTGACAATATTCGAATGACCAATATCGGTGGTGCAGCCATTTTATTCGATATGTATTATATGGCCGTTGATCCATTAAGTGTTTCATTGGGAGAAGACAAGCCTGCAGTCAAAACTCTGCCTGTAGACGAAGGCACTCCGCAGTTCAGAGATTTTTACATTCGTGATGTAGTTTGTAAAGAAGCTGAAACAGGAATATTTGTTCGTGGCTTGCCTGAGATGAGCATCCGGAATATTTCGATGGAGTCCATTTCGATTGAAAGCAAAACAGGATTTGTTTGCACCGAAGGTGATGGCATAACATTAAAAGATGCAACACTTTTCTGTAAGTCAGACGTCGCTATAAGTATAGATGAATCAAAAAATATTATGCTTGATAATATTAAATGCAAGCCGGGCAATGTCTTTCTTTCTGTAAATGGTGCGCGATCAAAAGACATCGCCGTTCGCAATACGGACAGAACTTCTTTCAAGAAAGAATTGGAGTTAGGAAATAGTGTCTCTGCAAAATCAATTAAAATGACGAAGTAACATGAAGAAGTTGTATTGGTTGTTTTTAATGATTGTGTTGGCTGATTTTTCAGTGCCTTGCGTCGGCCAGTCAATTTCGTATGGAGAGGCGATGGCCAAGATGGTGATGAATGCATATCCTGATTCGTTGGTGGTAAAGAAATATGTAGTGCATGGCAATGAACGTGTCGAGGATAAATCACATCCTGCAACATGGGATTATGAACAAGGAGTTTTGCTTCGGGGATTTGATCACTTGTGGAAACAGACGCATGATAAGATCTATTACAACTACATGAAAAAAATGATCAATGCATTTGTTCAGAATGACGGAAGCATTCGAACGTATGATCTGATAGATTACAACATTGATGACATTGCACCTGGTGTCATTGTGATGTCACTCTATAATGAAACTAAAGATGCTAAATATAAAATAGCTGCATACCAGTTGCGCGAACAATTAAAATGGCAGCCTCGCACAAAAGAAGGAGGCTTCTGGCATAAGCACCGGTATCCTTACCAGATGTGGCTGGATGGTTTGTATATGGCCGAACCTTTTTACACGGAGTTTGCAAACACCTTTAATGAGCCTGCTGACTTTGACGACATCGCCAACCAGATTATCTGGATGGAGAAGCATGTGCGAGATAGCAAAACCGGATTGTTGTATCATGGATGGGATGAAAGCAAAAAACAAAAATGGGCCAATCCACAAACAGGTCAGTCACCTGAATTCTGGTCAAGAGCAATGGGCTGGTACATCATGGCTATCGTAGATGTACTGGATTATTTTCCGAAAGATCATCCTAATCAAAAAGAGATTGTTGCTATTCTTCAACGACTTGTTGCAGCCATCACAAAATATCAGAACGATGCAGGTATATGGTACCAGGTTATGGATAAGGCAACAGCAAAAGGAAATTACCAGGAAGCATCTGCAAGCTGCATGTTTACTTATGCCATTGCCAAAAGTGTACGGTTGGGTTATGTTGATGCGAGCTATAAGCCAATTGCTTTAAAAGCATTTAACGGTTTACTAAAACAATTTATTGAAACCGATAAAGACGGATCAGTTCACCTGACTAATTCATGCAGTGGTGCGGGGCTTGGAGGTAATCCATATAGAGATGGCAGCTTTGCATATTACATAAAAGAAACCGTAAGAAAAGACGACTTAAAAGGAATTGGTCCTTTTATAGAAGCAAGTATAGAAATTGAACGATTAAAATAACAACATCATGAAGAAGTGGATTACCTTATCAATGAGTATCTGTTTGTTTTTTAATTTAGTCGAAGCACAATCACTATCCGACGCATTTCCGAAAGCATTCACGATTGCTATTTCAAATCCGTTGACTGTACAACGTGAAGAGGTGTTGATCAATATTTCGGATGATCAGATTAAAAAACTTGCCAGTGATTTTAATTCATCCGCATTTGTTGTCCTCGATGGAAAAACAGAAATAGCAAGTCAATATAATCAACGTGATAAGACTAATGGAGGAATTGTTTTTGTGGTAAGCAAAATGAATCCCAAAGAAACGCGATCAATCAACGTGAGGTATGCAGTAAAAGGAACTAATAAACATTCTTATGTGAAACGAACACAAGCCGAACTTTCACATAAAATAGGAGGGAAGTTTGTTAATCGTGAATACGTTGATGGTGAATTTAAAAATGTGGATTACCTGAGAGTTCCTCCTGAGCATAAAGATCATTCGTGGTTTATCCGGTATGAAGGGCCGGGTTGGGAATCAGACAAAGTAGGCTATCGCTTTTATCTTGATCAACGAAATGCTTCAGATGTCTTTGGCAAGAAAACACCAGATATGGTTTTGCAAAATGTGGGGCTGGATGGTTTTGATTCTTATCATGAACTGCAACCCTGGGGTATGGATGTTATGAAGGTTGGAAAATCTCTCGGCATCGGATCAATAGGTGCAATAACAGGTGGACATGTAACGCGTGTAGAGAAAACAGACAGTCTTACTTCGTCGATACTTGAAAACGGTCCGGTTTACTCATCTATCCTTACCAATTATTATGGCTGGCAAATAGGTAATAAAAAAATTAATGTTGAGAGCCTCATCTCCATACATGCTGGTACGCGATTGACACATGAAAAATTAACACTTGCTGGTGATTATGATTCTCTCTGCACGGGTATTGTGAAAGATAAGCTGGCTATGTTGTATAGCGATAAAGGAGATGCACAACACTGGGGTTACTTAGCTACTTATGGAAAGCAAAGTTTGAATAACGATCAACTGGGATTAGCTGTATTCTTTAAACCACAGCAAGTTCTTGAATTTACTACCGATGAGTTCAGTCATGTTGTTGCTTTGAAACCAGAAAATCATCGGTTGGAATATTATTTTCTAGCAGCCTGGCAATTAGAACCAAATGGTATAACTACCGAGGCAGAATTTGTTAACTACATAAAAAAGGTGGCCTCTGAGCTGGGCGCACCTGTAAAAGCAGGGCAACAATAGCCTTTAATGCGTAATCGTTTGTCCTTTCTCCGAAATCGATTTAAAATTTAATGAACTATGTATTTTGTTAATAATGTTTGCTACTTTTATAATAGTTGAGCAATCGATTGCGCAATTTTAGAATCTTCCAACTAAAACCATACTATGAATAAAATTCTACAACCCTTTAGACGAGCATGGGTCATGGCATTCACGCTGGCTTTGCTTCTGAATGGTCTTGAACAGCTCTATGCCCAAGATCGAACGATTACAGGTACTATTAAATCCAGCGATGATCAATATGGTCTGCCTGGTGCTAATATTGTTATTGACGGAACACAAAGCGGTACAGTAACTGATGCTGATGGACATTACAGCATCAGTGTACCAACCGGAGCAACACTTATCTTTTCATCCATCGGATACAAAACTCAAAAGATAGTAGTATCAACTCAATCTGTAATTGATGTGGTACTCGAGCCAGATGTAGCAGCACTGGATGAAGTTGTAGTAGTAGGTTATGGCACAGTTGATAAAAGAGATTTAACAGTTCCTGTGTCATCCGTCAGTGCAAAGCAGTTAAAAGATATTCCTATTAACTCTGCGGCCCAGGCACTCGCCGGCCGCTTGGCAGGTGTACAGGTTACAGGGTCAGAAGGTTCACCTAATGCCTCAGTACAAATTCGTGTTCGCGGTGGTGGTTCTATCACGCAAGACAACAGTCCTATTTATGTTGTAGATGGTGTTCAGGTTGATAATGCACTTTCAGTTATAGCGCCACAGGACATTGAATCGATCGACGTGTTAAAAGATGCTTCGGCTACAGCCATTTACGGAGCACGCGGTTCCAACGGTGTTGTTATCATTACAACCAAAGGTGGAAAAGAAATGAAGACCACCGTTAGTTTTAACAGCCTTTATGGAGTTCAGGAGCTGGCGAATAAGCTTGATGTGATGAAGCCTTATGATTTTGTAAGCTATCAATATGAAAGAAGCCGTGGCAGCAGCACAGGCGAAGACGGTTTCCTTTCAACGTACGGGCACTATGAAGACCTGGAAAATTACAAGCAAGTTCCATTTGTTGACTGGCAGGATAAGACCTTTGGCAGAAGTGCGAAGATGTCGACCAATAATGTTAGTATAACAGGAGGTTCGGCAGCATCTCAGTTTAGCCTGAGTGTAACAGAGAATAAACAAGAGGGCGTTATGCTTTACTCCGGCTTCGATAGAAAGCTCGTTAACTTCCGGTTTGATCACAACGTTAGCAAGCGACTTAAAGTAGGATTCAACGTTCGTTATAATAACACTGTTGTTAAAGGTGCTGGTACTTCAACACCAGGTTCTTCATCGTTGAATCGCTTACGACATAGTGTTAAATACAGACCATTTTTATTTCCAGGACAATCGGTCGATACGTATGATCCAAACTACGCAGCCGAAACAAATGCCAATAGCCTTTCATTGGTAAATCCGGTGTTGCTTAGCAAAGCTGAATATAAAAAGACAACAACAAGCGTAGCGAACATCAATGGTTATGTGTCATTTGATATTACGAAGGACATAAATTTCAGAAGCACATTCGGATACGACGTTACAAGCGGTCGTGAAAATGTTTTTAATGATACCATCACCAGCGTATCGAAACTTAATGGCGCTAATCAGCCAATTGCTTCAATCAAGACTACGCTTTCTGAGATTTTGAACAACTCAAATGTTATCACGTTCTCAACGGCAAAAATAAATTCTCCTTTCACAGTTCATAACAGAATTAATTTTATGATCGGACAGGAGCTTTATCAAACCCGTTCGCAATCAAATTTCCTGGAGAGTCATCTTTTCCCGGTAGGCATTACACCTGAGCTAGCATTTGGAAGTATGGCATTAGGTACGCCGCAAATTCCGACGTCTTCGGATGTCACGTCGAAATTGTTATCTTATTTCACGCGTCTTAATTACTCTTATGATGACAAATATCTGTTGACGTTAACTATGCGCCGTGACGGATCATCGAAGTTTGCACCTAAGCACAGATGGGGAAATTTTCCTTCAGCAGCACTTGCCTGGAGAATTTCCAATGAAACATTTATGGAAAATATAAAGGGCACCGTTAGCGATCTGAAATTAAGATTAAGCACTGGTGTGGCCGGTAATAACAGAATCAACGACTTTTTATATCTCTCGCAATTTGAAGCTTATCCACCTTACGAAGCTTCAGGCAGTCAGGTCATAGGTTATGGACCAAAAAGAGATAACGGCAACCTGGTGTTGCCTAATTCAAATCTTCAGTGGGAGCGAACAAGCACCAGGAACATTGGTGTAGATGTAGGTTTATTTAGCAACCGCATTCAATTTTCGGTAGATGTTTATAGCAACAATGTAAATAAACTGTTGCTTGCTAAAATGGTGCCTTCTACTTCGGGCTATGCAAGTCAATCTCAAAATGTTGGAAAGACATCAAACAAAGGTATCGAGTTTCAGGTTTCAGGCACGCCTATTAGCAGTGGCAAGCTTCAGTGGAATGTAAACTTTAATTTGTCGCACAATGTAAATAAAGTTGTAAGTCTTGCTGGACAATCTTCATTTCTCGCATTTTCAGGTTGGGGAGGAAGTGCAGCGCCCGCCGATTATGTTGTTAAAGAAGGCCAACCTGTTGGCTTGATGTGGGGACTAGTTACAGACGGCTTTTATAAGGTCGAGGACTTTGATTATGAGAATGGAGTTTACACGTTAAAGAACGGAGTTGCCAATGACAAAAGTATAACGGCATTAGATCCCAAGCCTGGTGTTATAAAATTTAAAGACAGAACAGGTGATGGCCTGGTAGATGATAAAGATCGCACAGTTATAGGTCATTCAGCACCGAAATTTTTTGGAGGGTTGAACAACCAGTTTACATACAGAAATTTTGATTTAAGTGTCTTTGTTAATTTTCAATACGGCAACCAGATTCTCAACGCTAACAAGTTAGAGTTCACGAGCGGTTATACACCAAACTCCAACATGCTGACCATGATGAACCAGCGTTGGCGCAATGTTGATGCCGAAGGACAAGTAGTTACCGATCCTCAGGCACTTCAGGCATTAAATGCCAATGCCAAAATCTGGTCACCATTAACCAGTGCGAGTTCTTTTTATCCACACTCGTGGGCTGTAGAAGACGGCTCGTTTTTGCGAATTAATAATATCACGCTTGGATATAACATTCCTGCATCCATATTAAGCAAAGCAAGAATCAGCAAACTGAGATTCTATACAACAGTAAATAACCTGGCTGTGTTTAGCCATTATTCCGGTTACGATCCAGAGGTGAATACAAGAACGGCCACTTCACTAACACCAGGCGTTGACTATGCGGCGTATCCAAGAAGTCACACCTACATTTTTGGTCTTAACCTTACGTTTTGATTTTACCGTCGAAAGAAAAACATTGAATTATGAAACGATCAACAATACTTAACTATATACTTACCATTACGCTTATTGCAGGCGTAAGCACATCATGTAAAGATTACCTGGATGTGAATCCGGTTTCATCTTTTGGACCTGATTATGTTTTTAGCAATGTTACAAATGTTAATAAAGCATTGCTTGGTGTTTACTCTGCGCTAGGAGGTGATCAGGGATATGGCATTCGCGTAAGCATGTATTATCCGTATGATAACGATGAGATGATGGGACAAGGTTCTACACCTTATCCTGATAATGAACGACGCGACATTGCGCACTATAGTGTTCAGCCCAGCAACACCCAGTTAGCAAGTCCATTCAATCAGATGTATACCGGTATTGAACGTGCTAATCTATGCATCTACTATATACCCAAGATGTCTCAATATGAAGGTGGTACTGCATCAGAGAAGAAAGACCTGCGCCGTTTGTATGCAGAAGCTTTAACGTTGCGTGCACAGTTCTATTTGGAATTGCTTCGTAACTGGGGAGATCTGCCATCGCAGTTTCAACCTTCAAGCTTTGAAACAGATTTATTCAAATCCAAAACAGATCGTGATGAAATTTATGATCATGTTCTGGCTGATCTCGGTGAAGCTGCTGACCTGCTACCCTGGTTAGGAGAAGCCGGCGCAACGGACAACACTAGGATTACGCAAGGTGCTGCCCGCGCACTGCGTGCACGAATAGCATTTTTCAGAGGAGGTTATGCTTTGCGTAAAAATAAACAAATGGAACGCGCTGCAAATTATCTCGACTTCTATCAGATTGCAAAAGATGAATGTAACACCATTATTCAAAAGGGTGTACATAAATTAAATCCAAGTTTCAAGGCTGTATTTAAAGACGCACTTGATGCACATAAACAAGAACCTAACGGAGAAATTATCTGGGAAGTTGGAATGACTGGCGGTAACAGTGCCAACGGCGATAGTAAACTAGGCTATTACAACGGCCCACGCTGGAATGGCAAAGGCAACGGGGCACTTACTATTTTGCCAACTTTCTTCTACCTGTTTGATGAAAATGATACAAGACGCGATGTTACCTGTGCACCGTATGATATCAATTCAGACGGAACAATTGTTGCCCGGTCATTATCCAATATTGTAGATGGAAAATTCAGACGCGATTGGATTGTTGGTCCGGATGCGTTGAAATCAGAAGCACAATATTTTGGTGTTAACTGGCCGCTGGTACGGTATTCAGATGTGCTGCTCATGTTTGCAGAAGCTGATAACGAAATAAATCACGGGCCTTCAAGTGACGCTATCGCAGCGTTTGAACAAGTACGTGTAAGAGGTTTTGGTGGCAACTCAGGTTTGATCGGTACAACACCAACTGACTATGACGGATTCTTCAG